>JAHEEL010000074.1:3615-9987 GCA_024640745.1 Actinomycetes bacterium | reverse complement strand
GGGTGATGACCGGTTCAACCTGGTCGACAAGCATTTGAAGCGCGTCCACTTTGCGCAGGATGAGCTCATCGAGACGCTCCACCTAGCCCAGGACATCTTTGGGTACCTCGACGACGGGATCCTTCTCTACCTGGCCCATGCGCTCCGGCTCCCCCCGAGCATGGTCTACGGCGTCGCCACCTTCTACCACCTCTTCACCTTCGAGGCGCCCGGCGATCACTCCTGCACGGTGTGCACCGGAACCGCCTGCTTCGTGAAGGGTGCCGACGAGATCGTGAACCAGCTCTCCGAGGCGTACGAGGTCGCGGCGGGAGCTACCGCCGAAGACGGTTCTTTGACGCTCAGGACGGCGCGCTGCATCGGATCGTGCGGCCTCGCTCCGGTGATGGTGCTCGACGGAGACGTGCTCGCGCACCAGACACCGGAATCGGCGCTGGACGGCGTCGGCGCAGCGGTCGCAGCAGGAGGTGACGCCTGATGGCCGCCCCGATCGATCTCCACGAGGTCGCCGAACGCGAGCTCTCCGAGCGGTACGGGTTCCCCTGGCGGATCAAGGCCTGCATGAGTACGGCGTGCTTGTCCGCCGGTGCAAACCAGGCGTACGAGGGCATGGAGCAGACGATCGAGAAGGAAGACCTCGCGCTCGAAGCCCGGCTGATTCCCACCGGCTGCATGGGTTTGTGCAGCCGGGGACCGCTCGTACGGGTCCTGCGCCGCGGTACCGACGAGATCATGTACCAGGCGGTGAACAAGGAAGTCGCCATCGACATCATCACGGACCACGTTCGCGATCACAAGCCCGTCGAGACGAACGTACTCGATCACAACATCCCGTTCTTCACGAGCCAGGAGAAGATCGTGCTCGAGAACGGCGGCGTGATCGACCCGAATCGGATCGAGTCCTACGTCGGCCACCGGGGATACCAGGCGTTCGAGCGGGTCATCACCCGTATGGCGCCCGAAGAGGTCATCGAGATCATCCGCGCCTCGGGACTCCGCGGCCGCGGCGGCGCCGGCTATCCGGTCGGATCGAAGTGGGCGCTGCTCGCCGCAGCCACTGGTGACACCAAATACGTCGTTGCAAACGGCGACGAGGGCGACCCCGGCGCCTACATGGACCGCACCGTCATGGAGGACGATCCGCACCGGCTGCTCGAAGGTATCGGGATCGCCGCGTACGCCACGGGGGCCAGCCAGGCATACATCTACGTGCGCGCCGAATATCCACGCGCGGTCGAGCGGCTCGATCGTGCGATTCGCGTGGCGCGCCGGAAGCGTCTCCTGGGCCGCAACATCCTCGACACCGAATTCTCGCTCGATATCAACGTCCGCATCGGCGCCGGCGCCTTCGTCTGCGGCGAAGAGACCGCACTCCTCGCCTCGATCGAGGGCCGTCGCGGCACGCCCCGGCTTCGCCCGCCCTATCCAACCGAGCGCGGCCTCTGGGGCGCCCCCACGATGATCAACAACGTCGAGACGCTCGCGAACGTCCCGACGATCATGCGCAAGGGCGCCGAGTGGTACTCGTCGATCGGCACCGAAGGCAACACCGGCACGAAGGTGTTCGCGCTCGCCGGAGACCTCGTCAACACCGGCCTGATCGAGGTTCCCATGGGGGTCACCCTGCGTCACATCGTCGAGGACATGGGTGGTGGTATCCCCAACGGCAAGGCGTTCAAAGCGGCGCAGACCGGAGGACCCTCGGGTGGCTGCATCTCCAGCGAATTCCTCGATACGCCGGTTGACTACGACAGCCTCCGCAATCTCGGATCAATCATGGGATCGGGAGGTCTCGTGGTCATGGACGAGGACGTTTCCATGCCCGAGATCGCGAAATTCTTCATGGCGTTCTCGATGGACGAGAGCTGCGGCAAGTGCTCCCCGTGCCGCGCGGGAACCGTCCAACTCCATACGCTGCTCGAGCGAATCACGTCGGGCGCCGGCACTCGCCAGGACATGCGCGACCTCGAGCATCTCTGCCATGTCGTTCGCGACACGAGCCTCTGCGGCCTCGGCCAGACCGCGCCGAGCCCGGTGCTGAGCACGCTCCACTACTTCCGCGCCGAATACGAAGACATGCTCGTATCCGAGGAGGCCACCAATGCGTGAACTCCGAACCACGGTGACCATCGCCTTCAACGACGTCGAGGTCGAGGCGTTCGCGGACGAGACCGTCATGCAGGCTGCTCGCCGAAACGACGTGTTCATCCCGTCGCTCTGCTACGTCGAAGGGCTGTCGGTGTGGGGCGGATGCCGCATGTGCATGATCGAGATCGAAGAGGACCGTCGACTCCGCCCGGCCTGTGCGACGCCCGTGAATCCGGAGATGGAGGTCTACACCGACACCCCCAAGCTTCGCGCCCACCGAAAGGCGATCCTCGAACTCCTCTTCGCCGAAGGCAACCACGTCTGTGCGGTGTGCGTGTCCAACGGGAACTGTGAACTCCAGGACATGGCCGTCGCGTGCGGCATGGACCACGTGCGCTACGACTACCGCTCACCCAGGCGAGCCGTCGACGCCAGCCACCCGAAGTACGTGTTCGATCCCAACCGCTGCATCCTGTGCACCCGGTGCGTGCGGGTCTGCGACGAAATCGAGGGCGCACATGTGTGGGACGTGGCGTCGCACGGCGCCGACGCCGTGTTGATCACCGACCTCGCGACGCCGTGGGGCGACTCCACGTCGTGCACGTGGTGTGGGAAGTGCGTGGCGGTGTGCCCGACCGGCTCCCTGTCCTACCAGGGAACCGCCGTCGGAGAAATGGAGCACTCGGTGAGCATGATCAGCCGCCTCGCCGTCGCACGGAGTCGTGGCGAATGGCTGGACCCGGAGGCGGTGTCGTGAGCAAGGCGCGTCTCGCCACCGCATGGCTCGGGGGCTGCTCGGGATGTCACATGTCCTTCCTCGACATGGACGAGTGGCTGTTCGAACTCGCCGACCTCGCCGACCTCGTCTATAGCCCGATCGCCGACGTGAAGGTCTTCCCACCCGATGTCGACATCACCCTCGTCGAGGGCGCCGTCGCCAACGAGGACAACGTCGAGCTCGCCAGAGAGATCCGCGCCAACTCGAAGGTGGTCGTCTCGTTCGGCGACTGCGCGGTAACCGGGAACGTCACCGCCATGCGCAATCCCCTCGGCGATCCGCTCGGGATCCTGGAGGCGGTCTATGTGAACGCGCCCGACCGGAACGGCGTGATCCCGGCGGAACCGGGCATCGTACCGCCGCTGCTCCCGCAGGTGCAGCCGCTCCACAAGGTGATCAAGGTGGACGCGTACCTGCCGGGCTGCCCGCCGCCGGCGGATCGCATCCAGCGGGCGGTCGAGGCCCTCCTTGCCGGGGACCCCTCCCGGATCACCGGTGAAGACATCAGGTTTGGCTGAGGAGGAAGACACGGTGAAGAACATGGTGGTGATCGATCCGGTCACACGAATCGAGGGTCACGCGAAGATCACGATCGCGCTCGACGACACCGGCTCCGTCTCGGACTGCCGCTTCCACGTGACAGAGTTCCGTGGCTTCGAGGAGTTCTGCAAGGGACGCCCGGTGTGGGAGATGCCCAGCCTCACCGCGCGCACGTGCGGAATCTGCCCGGTGAGCCACCTCCTGGCCTCAGCGAAGGCGGGCGACGCCGTGATGGGCGTGACGATCCCGGACAACGCCGTGCGGCTGCGGCGCATCGTGAACCTCGGCCAGATCATCCAGTCGCACGCGCTCAGCTTCTTCCACCTGAGCGCACCGGACCTCCTGCTCGGCTGGGATTCGGAGCCGGCCGATCGCAACGTGTTCGGCCTCATGGCCGAGGAGCCGGAGCTCGCTCGCCGGGGCATCATGCTGCGCAGCTTCGGGCAGGGCGTCATCGAGTCGATCGCGGGCCGCAAGGTCCACGCCCCCGGGATTCTGCCCGGCGGCATCGCCGAGCCGATGACCGAGGAAACGCGCGAGCGCCTGAGGGAGAACCTCGTCGAAGCGCGCAAGACCGCCGAGGACGCGCTCGTCCTGTTCACCGGCATCCTCGACGACTACGAGCGCGAGGTCCGGGCGTTTGGTTCGTTCTCCAGCCTCTTCCTCGGCCTCGCGAACGATGACGGCCTTTGGGAGCACTACGACGGCCACCTCAAGATGGTCGATTCGGAGGGCACCATCGTCGCCGATCGCGTCGCCCCCGCCGACTACCGATCGATCATCGGCGAAGCCGGACGGCGCGATTCATACCTGAAGTCACCGTACTTCAAGCCGAGCGTCGGCCCGGACGAGGATCCGCTCGCGGGCATGTACCGGGTGGGCCCGTTGGCACGACTCAACGTATGCGAACGGATGGGCGTGCCGGCGGCCGACGAAGCGCTCGCCGAATACCGCGAGCGAGCGGGCGGCGTCGCCACATCGTCGTTCTTCTACCACTACGCACGGTTGATCGAGATCCTCGCCGCCACCGAGCGCATGGCCGACCATCTCGCCAACGACGACGTGACCAGCTCCCATGTCCGCGCACGCGCCGCCGTCAACGCCCACCACGTCGTCGGTGTCTCCGAGGCGCCACGGGGAACCCTCTTCCACGAGTATCTGGTCGACGAGCACGGTGTGCTCACCGACATGAACATGATCATCGCGACGGGCCAGAACAACCTGCCCATGAACGAGACCGTCCTCCAGATTGCCCGAGAGTGGATCGATGGTCCCGCGATTCCCGAGGGCATCCTCAACCGCATCGAGGCGGGAATCCGCGCCTATGACCCGTGTCTGAGCTGCTCGACGCACGCCATCGGCATGATGCCCCTCATCGTCAGCCTCGTGGCACCGGACGGTGAGGTCCTGTCCGAAGTGCGGCGTGGCTGACGCGCTCGTCATCGGCTACGGAAACGACCTTCGGGGTGACGATCGAGCCGGTCGTGTCGTTGCGGAGCGCATCGAAGCAGCTGGTCTCCCCGGCGTCGCCGCCCGGTCCCAATCTCAACTGACACCGGAACTGGCACTCGACATCGCCAAGGCGGACACGGTCGTCTTCGTCGACGCCGACGTCGAGTGCGACCGGCTGAGCGTGCGGTCGGTCACTGCACGACCGCGAGGGCCACGGGTGATGAGCCACCACACCGATCCGGAGACCATGCTGCTCCTCGCACGCGACATGGGTGGGATCCCACGACAAGCGCACGTGGTATCGATTCCCGCGACCGATCTCGGCCTCGGTCTCGAGCTATCACCCGAGACCCGAGCCGCCGTCGCTGAAGCAGTCGACATCGTGACGGCGCTCGTGGCCGGCCGCTGATCTCGCTACGCCGTGAGCGTCACCTTCCGACGCGATGAGGCAGTGAGCGAGACTGCAGCGACCGCAGCGACGATCAGGACGAGGCCGACGATCTGCAGGGGTTCGAGCGTTTCGTCAAGGGCGATCCACGCGGTCACGGCGGCAGCCACCGGCTCGATGGTGATCACGACGCCGACGACCCGGGCCGGCGCACGGGAGAGCGACGAGATCTCCAACGAGAGCGGGAGCGCCATCATGAAGGTTCCCAAGACCACGACGGTCCACACCACCGTCGGATCGGACGGCAGCGTCATCGACCATGGTCGCGCGACGATGAGTCCCGCCGCCCCTCCGATGGCGATCGCTCCGGCAGCGAGGGGGAAGCCGCCGACGATCGCCCCGACGGCTTCACTGAGCCGAAGGTAGATCGCGAGGAAGACGGCGGCGCCGAGCCCGGCGATCAGGCCCACGACGTCGACTGTCGCAAAGTCGCCGATCTGGACCAGCAAGCCCACGCCGACCACGGAGGTGAAGACCGCCGACCACGTCACCGCCCGCGGATGCGCGTGGCCGATGACCCGATCCCACACGACGATGAGCACCGGAGCGAGGAATTCGAGCCCGATGGCAGGGCCGACACCAATCCGCTGGAGCGAGACATAGAAGGACCCGTTGAGGACGATCTGGAGCAGTCCGACAACCGCAACGCGCACCGGCGCACGGCTGATGGCGGTGCGATAGAGGATGGCCCACGGGAGGAGGCACAGCCCGGCAACGGCGATTCGCAACGCTGAGAGGCGGAGCGGGTCGACGTCGTCGATGATCGTTCCCACGACCGTCGCACTCGTTCCGAAGATGATCCCGCCGACGGCGGCCATCATGATGCCGACGGCGGTTCGGTTCATCGCATCCGTCCTCGCGCGTCGGGAGCAACATCGGCGGCGCGCAACGGCGCTCCGCGTTCGATGAGCGCATCATCAACGGCACCTCCGACGTTGCTCGGCGCGCCGGTGACGACGATGCGCCCACTCATCCGACCGCTTTCCCGTTCACGACCGGGACGGTACCTCGCGCAGCGCATCAACCAGCAGCCGACCGCACTCCATCCAACCAATGTAGGTATCGT
>JAHEEL010000074.1:0-3605 GCA_024640745.1 Actinomycetes bacterium | reverse complement strand
GGACATGAGGACACAGACCGAACCACTCACCGCGTGGCATTGCGTGCCGGCGGACGATGTCGCGGGCTTGCTCGGAACCGATGCCAGCACGGGGCTCACCTCCATCGAGGCTGCCGAGCGCCTGGCCGAGCACGGGCCGAACTCCATCCCAAAGGAGCAACCGCCGAGCACCTGGATGATCGCGCTGAAGCAGATCCGGGAGCCGATGAACGTCATGCTCATCGTCGTGACGGTGCTGAGTGTCCTCATTGGCCAGGTCTCCACCGCCATCCTCGTGGGAGTGCTCGTTGCGTTGAACGTGTGGATGAGCACCAGCCAGGCCCTCAAGGCTCGCGAGAGCGCCGACGCACTCGCCGATCTCCAGGTGCCGGCGGCACGGGTGCTCCGCGATGGAGGGGTGGAGAGCATCGACTCGATCGGCCTCGTCGCGGGTGATGTCGTCATGGTCGAAGCCGGCGATCTGGTTCCTGCAGACGGTCGGATCGTTGCCTCGGCGACGCTCGAGGTGCAGGAGGCCGCGCTCACGGGAGAGAGCGCCCCCGTCTCGAAGGATCCGGCGGTCCTCGACGACCCTGCCACTGCGCTCGGGGATCAGTCCGACATGCTCTTCCAGAACACCTCGGTCACGCGTGGTACCGCGACGATGATCGTCACAGCAACGGGCTCGAGCACGGAGATGGGGAAGATCGCCGGGATGCTCCAGGGCGTGACCCGCGAGCCTTCCCCGCTCGAGCGTGAGCTTGGTCAGCTCACCAAGTGGCTCGGCGTAATCGCCTGGGTTGCCGTCGCGATCATCTTCATCGCCGGCCTCGCACGGGGTCTGGATTCCGACACGCTGATCCTGCTGTGCGTGCTGACCGCCATTTCGGCGATCCCGGCGGGCTTGCCGACCTTCGTCCAGATCATGCTCTCGTCCGGAGCACAGCGCCTCGCCCACGCAAAAGCCGTGGTGAAGAGCCTCAACGACGTCGAGACGCTTGGATCGACGAGCGCTATCAACAGCGACAAGACCGGAACGCTGACGATGAACGAGATGACGGCGGTCTCGATGTTCACCGGCGGCCGGTGGTACAAGATCGAGGGCAGCGGCTACGAGAAGACCGGTGCCATCCTCCACGCGGCCGGCGATGAAGTCCCGGATTTCACCTCACTCGGCTACGGCCTCACACTGTGCAGCGACGCCGTCGTCGAGGACGACGGGTCGGTGATCGGGGATCCGACCGAAGCTGCGCTCGTGGTCCTCGCGGCGAAGCTCGGGGTCGATGCCGAAGTCTCGCGTGCCGAACTCCCACGCGTGGCCGAGGTTCCGTTCGACTCAGCATACAAATTCATGGCGACGTTCCACCTCGTGCCCGATTTCGAGGACGACCCGATGATCGAGTTGGTGAAGGGCGGGCCGGACGTACTACTGGACCGGAGCACGACCGCGTTGTGGCGAGGAGATGTCGTGCCGATCGACCGGGTTCGCGCTGAGATCGAGGACGCCAATCGGCAGCTCTCCGAACGTGGCCTGCGCGTCCTCTCGTTTGCCGTCCGACGCTACCCCGAGACCGCCACCGCCTCAATCCAAGATGACCCGATGGCCCAGGTTGTGGACCTGACGTTCATCTCACTCGTCGGCATCATCGACCCGCTCCGGCCGGAGGCGAAGGTGGCGGTCGAGGTCGCGCGCAATGCGGGCATCGACGTGCGCATGATCACCGGAGACCACACCATCACGGCGCGGGCAATCGCCGACGACCTCGGCCTGGGCGCCGGTGTGATCACCGGCAAGCAGTTCGATCAGCTGTCCGATCGGGAGCTGACCGAGCGCATCCCCGATCTCCACGTGTTCGGGAGGGTCTCGCCGCAGGACAAGATCCGACTCGTATCGGTGATGCAGGAGACCGGCCAGATCGTCGCCATGACCGGCGACGCCGTCAACGATGCCGCAGCCCTCAAGAAGGCCGATATCGGCGTCGCAATGGGCTCGGGCAGCGAGGTCTCCAAGCAGGCAGCCAAGATGATCCTCACCGACGACAACTTCGCCACGCTCGTCCACGCCGTTGAACTCGGGCGCGACATCTACGACAAGGTGAAGGCGTACATCGGCTACCAGCTGTCCGGCATGTTCGGGCTGCTCGCGCTGATGCTCCTGGCGACCATCTTCAATGTCAACAAGGGCGTGGCTCTCAGTCCCGGGATGATCCTCTACACGAGTCTGTTCATCTCGGTGTTCCCGGTGCTCGCCATCATGAACGACGAACCGGATCCAGATCTCATGCTCCGGCCGCCCCGCGATCCGAAGATTCCCGTCTTCAATCCGGCGACCGGGATCCGATGGGTCGTCGTCGGGATCTTGCTCGGCGTGTGCGGGCTCATTCCCCTCGCGTGGGGGCCCGACCAGCCACAGATCGACGCCCCGTCGGTTTCGATGACGATGACGTATGCGGTCACGGCCCTTGCCACGGTGGGTCTCGGCTTCGTGAACCGCCGCGATCCCGGTCCGTTCTGGCAAGGTCCCGTCTACCCGTTCTTCGTGTGGCTCAGCGTTCCCGCCGTGATCACCTGGCTCGGCGTCGAACTGCCGGTGCTCCAGCGGTGGCTCGACACGACGACCCTCACGGGCTCGCAGTGGCTCGCCGTGCTTGCGCTCGCCGTGGTGGTGCCGATCCTCGTCGAAGTCGAGAAGGCGTACCGCCGTCACCGGATGAGCACCTAG
This sequence comes from Actinomycetes bacterium, assembly GCA_024640745.1. Taxonomy (GTDB): domain Bacteria; phylum Actinomycetota; class Acidimicrobiia; order Spongiisociales; family UBA5794; genus JAHEEL01. The sequence goes on along the minus strand of JAHEEL010000074.1, from coordinate 904 downwards.
CTCCGCCGCCCCGCGATCGGGTCAGGAGCCGAACGCACCGGCGACAGGATGCCACTGCGCGTCGGCCCCCGGCCAGACGAACTGAGAGTCGGCAACGCCCTCCGTCAGGCTGTGGCGGAAGTAGAAGGTCTGGTTGGAGGGCCGGAACACCGCCGGAGTATCCCGTCCGTCGACGGTCCCCCAATCGCCGGCTACGAACCGGTCTCCCGGGTCCCCAAAGTAGACCGATCCATCGGCGATCCCGGTCGTGAGTGAGGTGCGCCAATAGAACAGGCCGGTCGTGTCGCGATGCAGCCCGACCTCGTCGATGCCATCCCCGTCCCAGTCACCGACGACCGGCTGATCGCCGGGATTGCCGAAGACGAACGAGAAGTCGGCTGCGCCGAGACCTCCGCCATCTTCGCCGAGTTCGTTGATGACATAGACACGCTGCTCGGAAGGCCGGTACACCGAGACCGTGTCACAGCCGTCACCGTTCATGTCTCCGGAAAGCGGGACGTCGCCGGGATCGCCGAAGAAGAACGTCCGATCGGCAACTCCCTGGGTATTGCTGTTGCGAAGGTAGACGAACCCGTCCGACCGACGGAAGAGCCCGGGCGTGTCGACCCCGTCGCAGTCCCAATCGCCGACGACGGGGGAGTCGCCCGGATTGCCGTAGTAGAAGGAGAAGACGGTCCCGATGGCATCCCTCAGATTCCAGATCCCGGTGGACGGATCGACGAGTCCGACGCTCTCCCCCGACGGGGCACCGGCACCGACCGCAGCAAGCAGCCGTGCGGCGAGCACGCGATGGCCGGCGGCCGACGGATGGAAGCTGTGTTCGAAGTTCACCAGGTCGACGCCGTTGATGAACGGCGATGTCGTGGCCGGCAAACCCGAACCGCTCAGGGGAAGGCACAGCTCA
>JAHEEL010000073.1 GCA_024640745.1 Actinomycetes bacterium | reverse complement strand
CGTCATGATTGCTGCGCTGATCGGCCCGGCGTGGCGTGACGTCTACGCTCACGCGCTCGAGTCCGGGTACCGGTTCCTCTCGTTCGGAGATGCCATGTTCATCGAGGTCGGTCGATGAGCGCTATTGCGTGGGAATCGGTCGCGAGCGACGGCGCGGCACGCACTGGGATCATGTCGACACCCCACGGGGACGTCGCCACCCCGAGCTTCATGCCGGTGGGCACCCGCGCCACGGTCAAGACGGTGGATGTCGAGGATCTGCGTCACGTCGGTGCCGAGATCGTGCTGTCGAACACCTACCACCTCATGCTGCGGCCGGGGGAGGGAGTTGTTGCGCAGCTCGGCGAGCTCCACGGTTTCATGGCCTGGGACGGGCCGATCCTCACCGACAGCGGGGGCTATCAGGTCCTTTCCCTGAACCCGAAGATCACCGAGGATGGGTTGGTCTTTCGAAGTACCTACGACGGGGCCAGGGTCGAGCTCACACCCGAGCGGGCGGTCGGGGTGCAGGAGGCGCTTGGATCCGACATTGCGATGATGCTCGACGTTCCCGTGCCGCTGCCGGCTCAGCATCCGGACGCCGAGGCGGCGATGCTGCGCACCCTGCGCTGGGCGGAGCGAGCTCTGGCAGCGAAGCGGCGCGACGATCGAGCCCTGTTCGGGATCGTCCAGGGAGGTGCCGAACCGGACCTGCGTGAAGCGTCCGCGAAAGGCACCGCGTCGCTCGGATTCCCCGGATTCGGCATTGGTGGCCTCGCGGTGGGAGAGACGCCCGACGAGCGAAATGCTGCGCTCGATGCCGCCATCCCGCATCTTCCGACGTTGGGAGTTCGATACGTCATGGGTCTCGGCGACACGGAAGGGATACTGGCGGCGATTGCCCGCGGTGTGGATCTCTTCGACTGCGTGATCCCGACCCGTCTCGCACGCCACGGGAAGGCGTTGACCCGCAGCGGGGATGTGTCGATCAAGCGCGCGGAGTGGGTCGTCGACGACTCGCCGCTCGACAGCGCCTGCGCATGCCTCACCTGTCGACGCTATAGCCGCGGCTACCTTCGCCATCTGTACACGACGAAGGAGCCGCTGGCTGATCGACTCTTGACGCTCCACAACCTCACGTACACGCTCGACCTGCTGCGCGGTGCCAGGAGCGCGGTGGCCGAGGGTCGGTTCTCGGCATTCGCCGAAGGCGTCATCGGGGCCAGGATGGGGGACTAGACCGGCTCCGCGCTAGAGTTCGCCCGCTTCTCCGGCAGTCTTTGCCGGCACACCGAACGGAGGATCCAGTGCTGAATCTGTCGAGCATCGCGGCCATCATTATCGCTCAGAGCGAGACCGGAGGTAGTGCGCTCGGGTTCCTGCTGCCGATCGCAGTGCTTGGGGGTCTGTTCTACCTGTTGCTCGTGATGCCGCAACGTCGTCGCGCCAAGAAAGCGCAGGAACTGCGCGACTCGATCGATGTCGGAGACGAGGTGAGGACGATCGGTGGCATCTACGGGATCGTGCGATCCGAGGACGGCGAGACGTTCACGATCGACATCGGCGGCGGCTCCACCATGCGCATCGCGAAGCGCGCCGTCGCCGATCGGGTCGGAGACGATTCGGAGTGAATCGCAAGACCGCGATCGTCACGCTCATCGTCACGCTCGCCATTGCGTGGGGGTCGATCGGCGCGATGCTGTTGGCGGGTTGGGCGCCAAAACTCGGCCTCGACCTCCAAGGCGGCTTCGCCGTCGTGCTCGTGGGGCCCGACGGCACCGATGCCGACACGCTCGACACGGCCGTCGAGATCATGCGTCGGCGCATCGAGGGTCTCGGTTCGGTTCAGGAGCCCGAGATCTCCGTACAGGGTGAGCGGTCGATCATCGTCCAACTCCCGGGCGTCGAGGACCGCGAACGGGCCCTCGAGGCCGTCGGTACGACCGGCGAGATGTCATTCCGGCCGGTGCTCGACATCGTTCAGACCAGCCCAGCGCTGACCGATCCCGAAGGTGACCACCCCCAGAACCTCGATCCGGAGACCGGCTTGTCGGGCCCTGACGACGTGAACGCCGAACTCGCGTATCTTCCGGACGACGCGGGCCTCACCGTCTACGTCGTGGGGTCGCAGTTCCTCACCGGTGCCGACATGAGGGGTGGCCGAGCGCAGTTCAGCGGTACCGGCGGTGTCGGCGGCGCGGGCGCCTGGGTGGTCGTGCCCGAGTTCACGGACGACGGCGGGGAGAAGTTCCGCTCGGCGACCGCTGAACTCGCCACCTATCCAGTCAGCTCGCCGCAGCGTCGCCTTGCCATCGTCGTCGACGGCGTGGTGACTTCGGCGCCCGAGGTGGCTCCCGAGGTCAGCCCGAATGAGGGCTTGGACCCCAACCAGGTCGTGATCACGATCGGCACGTCGGACACGCCCCAGGCCGATGCCGAAGACCTGGCCGCGATTCTCAACTACGGCGCCTTGCCGACGACGTTCGAGCGAGAACGCGTCGAATCCGTGTCGGCCTCGCTCGGCGCCGATTCACTGCGCGCCGGGCTCATCGCGGGCCTCCTCGGCTTGGCGCTGGTCGCGGTCTACATGGTGATCTACTACCGCATCCTCGGCGCGATCGCCGTCGTCGGCCTCACCGTGTTTGGTTCGCTGCTCGTTGGGACCATTATTCTGCTCGGACAGACGCAGGGGACCACATTGACCCTCGCCGGCGTGACGGGCGTCGTCGTGTCGATCGGGATCACGCTCGACTCCTACATCGTCTACTTCGAACGAATCAAGGAGGAGTTCCACAGCGGTCGACCGCTCCGTCCATCGATCGACCACGCGTATCCCGGAGCCTTCAGCACGATCCTCAAGGGAGACACCGTGACGTTCCTTGCTGCGGTGCTCCTCTGGCTGCTGGCCATCGGGCCCGTCAAGGGCTTTGCCCTCACGCTGGGGCTCGCAACGGTGGTCGATGTGATCATTTCCTACTTCTACACGCGCCCATCGACATGGCTGGTCGGGCACTCACCGTTGGGTGACGGCGGCTGGTTCTCGATCCGAGGCGCCATGGGGAAGCACAGCGAACCCGCCAAGAACGTCGAGCCGGTGGAGGTGGCATCATGAGTGTGCTCACCCGTATGTACCGAGGCGAGACCCACTTCGACTTCGTCGGAATCGCGAAGAAGACGCTCTGGGTGTCGGTCGCGCTGGCGGTGTTGTCACTCCTCGTGCTGCTGATTCGCCCGCTCAACCTGAGCATCGACTTCACCGGCGGCGTGATCGTCACCGTGCAGAACGAATCTGGGGTCGATATCACCGAGGTTCGCTCGGCGCTCGCCGATATCGGCGAGGCGGGGGCCAGGGTCCAACTGACCGGCGAAGGCTTCATTCTCATCCAGACCGAGTCCCTCGACGCGGCCAGTCAAGACGAGCTCATCACCACCGCGGCGGCTGTCGCCGGCGTGCCCGTCAACGATGTCACGCTCGATGCCGTGGGGCCGACGTTCGGCGAGGAGGTGACACGAGCCGCGATCGAAGCCCTCGTTGTGTTCCTCGTCATCGTTGCGCTGTTCATCACCTGGCGATTCGAGTGGAAGATGGCGCTCGCTGCGCTCGCCGCTTTGTTCCACGATCTGGTCATCACTGCCGGCCTGTTCTCGGTGACCGGATTCTCCGTGACGCCGGCAACCGTCATCGCGCTGTTGACCATCCTCGGGTATTCGCTCTACGACACGGTCGTCGTGTTCGACAAGGTGACCGAGAACGTGGAGATGATGCACGATCGCTACACCTACACCGAGATCGTCAACACCTCGATGAACCAGGTGCTGATGCGCTCGATCAACACGTCGCTGACGTCGCTGATCCCGGTTGGGACCCTGTTGTTCGTTGGCTCGTTCGCGTTCGGTGCCCATACGCTGCGCGAGTTTGCGCTGGCCTTGTTCATCGGTATTGCCATCGGCACCTACTCGTCGATCTTCGTGGCAGCGCCGCTGCTGGCCATGTGGAAGGAGCGTGAGCCCGAGTGGATCACCGCCGGCAAGCGCGCCGCCCGCCGGCGGAGCGGTGGAAGAGCACCCGAACGAGATCAGGAGGCCGCCGCGACGGTGGACACGTCGCCCGCCACGGTTCCCGCTGCTCCCGTTGCACCGAGCGCTCCCACCGGTGCAGCGCCGAGGGCACCACGGAAGCGGAAGAAGCGCCGGTAGAATTCGTGGATGGCAGATGCCGTCGCAACCAGCACTACGGTGACGTCGCCGGAGGCGATGCTCGATGAGCTGATCGACGTCGCCGTGAGGCATCATCCGGGCACCGACGTGGGTGTGATTCGCCGCGCGTACCAGGTTGCCGCTGCTGCGCACGAAGGTCAGACGCGGCGCACCGGTGATCCATACGTCTCCCATCCGATCGCCGTTGCCCAGATCCTGGCGACCTACGGACTCGATACGGCCACGCTGGCGGCAGCCCTCCTGCACGATGTCGTTGAGGACACGGAGATCTCCCTCGAAGACCTCGAGCGCGAATTCGGCGAAGAGATAGCCCTGCTCGTCGACGGTGTCACCAAGCTCGACCGCATCAAATTCTCGAGCCGCGAGGAGCAGCAGGCGGCGACGATCCGGAAGATGGCAGTTGCGATGGCGAAAGACATTCGGGTGCTTCTCATCAAGCTGGCCGACCGGACGCACAACATGCGCACGCTTGACCCGCTTCCGGAAGAGAAGCGCCGTCGCGTCGCCTCTGAAACGCTCGATGTCTACGCACCGCTTGCTCATCGGCTGGGCGTGCAGGAGATCAAGCACGAGCTCGAGGAACGGAGTTTCGCCGCGCTCCACCCGGCTCGGCGACAGAAGCTCGAGGAACAGATCCGGCAACGCGCTCCGCAGCGCGAGGCGCACCTCGCCCGCATGATCGAAGAGGTGGGCGACGCACTCGAGGGCGCCGGCATCGAAGCGACGGTGACTGGACGGCCGAAGCTTGTCTACTCCATCTATCGGAAGATGGTTGATTCCGGACTCGAGTTCGAGGAGATCCACGATCTGATCGGGATTCGCATCATCGTCCCCGAGCTACGCGACTGCTATGCAGCGCTCGGTCTCGTGCACTCCATGTGGGCACCCATCCAGGGGCGCTTCAAGGACTACATCGCGATGCCCAAATTCAATCTGTACCAGTCCTTGCACACCACCGTCGTCGGCTCGGACGGCAAGGGTCTCGAGGTTCAGATCCGCACGCAGGAGATGCATGAGCGTGCCGAGGCGGGCATTGCCGCGCATTGGCGGTACAAGGAGGGCGACGATGGCTCCGCGGAGCCGCTGATTGCCGACATCACCTTCCTCCAGAACGCGACTGCCAACGCCGGCGAGTTCTTCGAGGCCCTGAAGCTCGACCTCTACCAAGACGAGGTGTTCGCCCTCACCCCCAAGGGAGCGGTCATCACCCTTTCGCGCGGCGCCACGCCCGTCGACTTCGCGTACCGGATCCACACGCAGGTCGGTCATCGGTGTGTGGGGGCGAAAGTCAACGGACGGCTCGTGCCGTTGACGACCCGCCTGGAGTCCGGCGATATCGTCGAGGTGCTGACGTCCAAGTCGGAGGATGCGCACCCGAGCCGGGACTGGCTCGAGTTTGTGACGTCCGCCCGAGCCGCAGCGAAGATCCGTCAGTGGTTCGCGAAGGAGCGCCGCGAGTCGGCGCTCGCGAACGGACGTGAGGAGATGATCAAGGAGCTGCGCCGCCACTCGATGAGCACCGGCGGCCACGACGCGGAGCTCCTCGCCGTTGCCGAGGAGCTCGGATTCAACGACCTCGAGCACCTGTACGGGGCGGTGGGCGATGGACGCGTCAGCGCGAAGACGGTGGTCGGCCGTCTCGAGCGGCGCTCCGAACCGGAGCCCGACGACACCTCGGAGATGCTCGGTCTCCTCGTAGATCCGGCGAAGCGTCGAACCCGCGCGGTCAGCGGAGTGATCGTGGAGGGGCTCGACGATGTGCTGGTCAACCTCGCTCGGTGCTGTGCGCCGGTGCCGGGCGATCCAATCATCGGCTTCGTCACCGTGGGGCGCGGCGTATCGGTGCATCGGACCGATTGCGCCAACACCGGCTCACTCGAAGGCCGGCCGGAGCGCCTGATCGAGGTTGCGTGGGCGCCGAACCAAGCCGAGTCGTTCCTTGTATGGGTCCAGGTCGAGGCCCTCGACCGAGCGCGTCTCCTTCGAGACGTCACGTCGGTTCTCTCCGACCACGGGGCGAATATCCACACGTCGTCGTCGATCGCGGGGCGAGATCGGGTTGCCTTCCTCCGCTACGAGATCGAGTTGTCCGATCCTGCGCAGCTCGAGCGGGTGCTGGCGGATCTGCGCGTTGTCGACGGGGTCTACGAGGCGTACCGGCTCGTGCCGGGGGGTGGGCGATGATTCTCGCCTCGGCTGAGCTGTGGGCTGCGGCCACGAATTGCTATGTGATTGCGCCCGAGCGCGGCGGGCATGCGGTGATCGTCGACGCGCCCCCTGATGTGGATGCCGTCTCCGGGCTCCTCGCCGCGCACGACCTCGTTCCGGTAGCGCTGCTGGTCACGCACGGCCATGTCGACCACTCCGGCGGAGTCGCCGGCATCACCGAGCGCACCGGTGTGAGCGCCTACCTCCATCCGGACGACGACTACCTGGTGGCCGACCCCGCCGCCCAGCTGCGGTCGCTCTTCGGGTTCGTTCCGCCCGGCGTCGAAGCCTTCGCGCCACCGGAACGCTACATCGACCTGGTCCACGGCCAGCGTCTCGCGTTTGCCGGATTCGAGTTCGAGGTACGACACACTCCCGGCCATACGCCGGGGCACTGCATCTTCGTCGTGGAACGGGAGGGTCTCGTCTTCTCCGGTGATCAGCTCTTCGCCGGAGCGATCGGCCGTTCCGATCTCCCCGGCGGGGATTTTCGGACGCTCATGGCTTCGATGCGGACCCAGGTGATGACGCTGGAGGATGACATGCGCGTCCTCCCGGGTCACGGCCCGGAGACGACGATCGGTCGTGAGCGGCGCGTCAACCCCTTCATCCTCGAGTACCTCGATATCTGATCTCGCGTACCCGGCGTTCGCGACAACCCGTACGACGGTTGGAACCCTGGGTGCGCGGTCGCCGCTACGCTTGCCGTTCTTGCGTTGACCGGAGGGTCATGACCTACCGCGCGCCGAAAGGCACCGATGACATCCTGCCGCCCGACTCAGCCGATTGGCTGGAAGCCGAGCGCGTGTTCTTCGACCTCGCGGAGCGCTACGGCTACGGCCTCGTCCTGACACCGCTCTTCGAGTCCACCGAGCTCTTCTCTCGCGGGATCGGAGAGGACACCGAGGTCGTCGAGAAGCAGATGTACACCTTCACCGACAAGGGCGGCCGGTCCGTGACACTCCGTCCCGAGGCGACCGCATCCGTCGTGCGAGCCCTCATCCAGTCCGGAGGCGTGATCGGAACCTTCAAGGGCTGCTATTGGGGTCCGATGTTCCGCTACGAGCGCCCTCAGAAGGGACGCCGCCGCCAGTTCTCTCAGGCCGGCATCGAGTATCTCGGCGAGGAGGCTCCCGGTGCCGACGTCGAGGTCATCGAGTTCGGCTACCGATACCTCGAGACGCTTGGCGTCAGAGACGTCGAGGTGCAGATCAACAGCATCGGAGACGGCGCGGACCGCGCCGCCTATCGGGCCGATCTCATAGCCTTCCTCGAGTCCCGAAAGAGCGATCTCACCGACGACGCCGTGCGCCGGATGTACGAGAATCCCCTCCGGGTGCTCGATTCCAAGGCCGACGCGGAAGCCGTGGTCGGTGCCCCAACGCCCGCCGAATTCCTCTCGCCGGCCGCCGCAGACCACTTCTCCGCGGTTCGTGATGGCCTCGATGCCGCCGGGATTCCCTATCGCATTTCTCCGACGCTCGTTCGCGGCCTCGACTACTACAACCGGACCGTCTGGGAGTACGTACCGCTCGGATTCGAGGCGGCCCAGAGCTCAGTGGGCGGTGGTGGCCGCTACGACCTGTTGTTCGAGATGCTGGGCGGCAAGCCAACGCCGTCGGTTGGCCTCGCGATGGGCCTCGACCGGATGCTGCTCGCGCGCGGGCAGACCGAAACCCGGCCGAGACTCGATGCTTTCGTCGTCAACGCCGACGCGGAGCGTGCCCCCGACGCTCGGGCCCTCGTTCGCCGACTCCGAGCTGCGGGTCTGCGCACCGACGCCGTTGCCGGCACGCGGTCGGTCAAGGCGCAGTTCAAGGCAGCCGATCGGGCGGGAGCGGCATACGCTGTGGTGGTCGGTGAAGAATGGGACGAAGGCCGCGTAGCAACGCGGGACTTGGCCACCGGCGTCCAGACCGTTGTGGCTGTCAAGGAGATCGAGACATGGCTGAAAGGCTGAAAGACCGGGGAGCAGGGACGCTCACGGCCGCCGATGCCGGTGGCGCCGTCAGGCTTGCCGGATGGGTTGCCCGCCGCAGAGATCATGGAGGCGTCGTCTTCGTGGATCTGCGCGACAGCACCGGCGTCGTCCAGGTCGTCGTGAATCCGGACGACGCTCCCGCGCCGCCGACCGAGATCGCGGGCCTTCGATCCGAATTCTGTGTCGCGATCGACGGAATGGTGCGCATGCGCCCGGACGACATGGCCAACCCCGAGCTGCCGACGGGTGAGATCGAGGTCGTGGCAACGACCATGACGGTGCTGAGCCCGTCGGAGCCCCTCCCGTTCCAGATCGATGCCCGCAGCGACGTGGACGAGGCGAAACGCCTTCAGTATCGCTACCTCGACCTTCGACGGTCCGGGATGGCCGAGAATCTGCGGGCGCGCTCAAAGGCCATCCGTGCGATGCGCGACGTCATGGATGACCTTGGCTTCCTGGAGATCGAGACTCCGACCCTCATCGCATCGACCCCCGAGGGCGCACGGGACATGCTGGTGCCCTCACGCCTCCGAAAGGGCAGCTTCTACGCCCTGCCCCAGTCGCCCCAGCTCTTCAAGCAGCTCCTGATGATTGCCGGCGTCGAGCGGTACTACCAGGTTGCGCGCTGCTATCGCGACGAGGACCTTCGAGCCGACCGTCAGCTCGAGTTCACCCAACTCGACTTCGAGGGCAGCTTCTGGGGCCAGGACGACGTCCTCGAGACACTCGAAGGCGTCTCGACGAAGGTGACGCGAGAACTCCGCAACATCGACCTCGCCCGCCCTTTCCCGCGCCTGACGTGGCACGAAGCCATGGAACGATACGGAACGGACAAACCGGATATCCGATTCGGCATGGAGATCCACGATCTCAGCGACATCTTCTCCGCCACCGAATTCAAGGCATTTGCCGGGGTTCTGGCATCGGGCGGTTCGATTCGCGGCATCAACGCCGGGCCGCTTGGGCTCTCCCGATCAGGACTCGATGGTCTGTCGGCCCGCGCCCAGGAGCTCGGCGCCAAGGGGCTCGTGTGGCTGGTCGTCGAGGCGGACGGCTCGCTTCGCTCGCCCGTCGCGAAGTTCCTCGCGTCGGCGGAGTTGGCGGCCATAGCCGATGCCCTGGATGCCGCGACCGGCGACGTGCTGTGCCTCGTGGCCGACGAGACCCGGACCGTGCTCGACGTCCTGGGACAAATCCGTCTCGACGTCGGGCAACCGGAAGGCCATGATGAGCTCGCCTTCCTGTTCGTGGTCGGTTTCCCGGTCTTCGAACGCAACGAGGACGGCGACTTCGTAGCGCTGCATCACCCGTTCACCGCGCCGGTCGACGTGAGCGAGATGCGCGAGGATCCGGGCCACGCAATCTCGAAGGCGTATGACCTGGTCTTGAACGGTTCCGAGCTGGGCTCCGGGAGTGTGAGGATCCATGACCCTGTCGTGCAGGCGCAGGTCTTCGAGGTGCTCGGCATCTCGGATGAAGAGGCCGAGCGGCGGTTCGGCTGGTTCCTCGAAGCACTGCGATACGGCACGCCACCGCATGCCGGTTTCGCGATCGGCATCGACCGTCTCGTTGCGATCCTCCAAGACGTGCCGAACATCCGCGAGGTGATCCCGTTCCCGAAGACGCA
>JAHEEL010000072.1:5548-10021 GCA_024640745.1 Actinomycetes bacterium | reverse complement strand
GCGAGTGAAAGGACCAGCAACGTCACCAGGTACGGCAGCGCAGCAATGACCTGCGTAGGCACGGTGTCGGTGAGCAAGTACCAGATGAGGAATGCTGCGCCTCCCACCGCCTGAATGATGGCGGCTGTCGTCTTCTGCCGCGTGAACGACCAGACGGCGAGGAGTGCGAGCGCGATCGCGGCGACCAGGAGCAGGGCATGGACGGCCTCACCCTGGCGAAGGCTCAGCGCATCGGCGTAGCCGAACACGGACGAGCCGGCGGCAACACCAAACGGGTACCAGTTGCCGAAGATCAGGGCGGCCAGGCCAATGAAGCCTCGACCGGCGGTCATGCCTTCCCGATAGATCCCGGCCTGGACGACCACCAGATAGGCCCCACCCAAACCGGCGAGTGCACCCGAAATGACGACGCCGTAGTACTTCATGCGGAGAACCGGCACGCCCAGCGACTCGGCCGCGTAGGGGTTCTCACCACATGACCGCAGCCGCAGGCCCCACGGTGTGCGCCACAGTGCCCACCAGGTCAACGGGATGATCGCCAGGGCGACGAGGGTGAGCCACGACATCTTCGTCGTGAACCCGGCAAACAACCCGGCCAGGTCGGAGAGGAAGAAGATCGCTCGATCCTCGATCCAGTTGAACGCGTCCGATAGGAGCGGCAGGTCGAACGTGCCGATCTGCGACTGAATGCGGGGCGACTGCGTGGCGCCGCCACCGGTGTCGGGCGAGTACACCACCACCGACATGAACCGCATCGCGCCGGCCGCAAGGATGTTGATCGCGACACCCGAAACGATGTGGTCGACTGCGAACGTCACCGTTGCGATCGCGTGGATCAGGCCGAAGATCGCCCCGCCGATGATGCCGAACGCGACGCCGTACCACGGGCCGAACTCCCAACCCGCCCAAGCGCCAAACCAGGTCCCGGCAATCATCATGCCCTCGAGGCCGATGTTCACGACGCCGGATCGCTCCGAGAAGAGGCCGCCGAGGCCGGCGAGCATGATGGGAATCGCCAGTCGGATGGCGGCAGCCCAGGTGCCCGACGATGTCAGCTCAGACGTCCCCGCGATCGCCTGGACGATCGAAAGCAACAGGATGCCGGCAAGGCCGAATGCCGCGTAGCGAAGCAAGCGGTTCTCGAGCAGCGAAGCCTTGGCATCAGCTCCGGGCTCATACCCGGCGCTATCCGGGAGTTCGGTGTTGGAATCGTCGAGACGACCGGTCATGCTGCCACCTCCTCTCGTGCTTCGAGTGATCGGGTGGCTTCGGCCGCCGCCTTGACCTCACGGCGCTCGATCATGCGGTTCACCACTTCGTAGGCGATGACGACGGCGAGCACGACCACGCCCTGCATGATCTGCACCACCTCTTTCGGCGTGTCCTCCAAGTCCAGGATCAGCGCCGATCGCTCCATGAATCCGAACAGGAGTGCGCCGAGCGCCATGCCGACCGCACTGTTGCGGCCGAGCAGCGCCACCGCGATGCCGGTGAATCCGAAGTTCCTCGGGAAATCCTGGGTATAGGAGTAGAGATTCCCGAACATCGTCGAAAGCCCGACCATGCCCGCAATGCCACCGGAGATCAGCATGGTGGTGAGCACCATCCTCTTCGGGGCGACGCCGCTCAGACGCGCTGCTCCGGGGTTCATGCCCGATGCTCGCAGCTCGAACCCAAACCGCGTCCTCTTCACCAGCAGGTAGTAGAAGACGCCGATGCCGATGGCGACGATGAGGAAGCCCTGGAGCGCGATGCCTTTCGGTTCGGTGAAGCCGAGCGCCGTGAAGAGCCAATTCAGGTCGGGGATCCGGCCGGATTCGGGGAAGACGGGGGTCTTCAGATTCAGCGACGTCGGGTCATCCCTGAACCAGTTGAGCAGGAAGTAAGCAATCACACTGAACGCAATGAAGTTCAGCATGATCGTGGAGATGACCTCGTGCACGCCGCGCGTGATCTTGAGAAACCCTGCGATGCCGGCCCAGATCGCGCCGACCAGGATCGCAACGAGGATGACGACGGTGATGTGCAGCGGCTGCCAGAGCCCGATGTTGCCGCCCACCCATCCGGCGAACAGAGCGGCGATCAGGTACTGACCTTCGACGCCGATGTTGAAAAGTCCCATCTGGAAACCGACCGCAACGGCAACCGCGGAGATGTAGAGGGGGATCGCCCGATTGATGATCGAAGCGACCGACGTCGACGTCGTGGCAAAGTCCCACATCGAGCTGAACGCGTCGAACGGATTGCGCCCGACGGCCCACAGAGCGAGCGACGCCACGATCAGGGCGAACACCAACGCGGAGGCCGGGGCGAGGAGCGACAGAAGGATCTTCCGGATGTTCATGATGCGGCCTCCACTCCGACGCCCGTCATGTAGGAGCCGAGCTCCTCCGGCGTCACGGTCTGCGGATCGAGGTCAGCCACGATCTTCCCGCTGTAGATGACCAATAACCGGTCGGAGAGGCCGATCAACTCCTCGAGGTCGGCGCTGATCAGGAGGACGGCGAGACCTTCCTTCCTGGCGTCGCGCAATTCGTCCCAAATCGCGGCTTGCGCTCCGACGTCGATGCCGCGTGTCGGCTGCGAGGCGACCAGCACGTAAGGGTCGGCAATCATCTCTTTGCCCACGATGAGCTTCTGCTGGTTGCCGCCGGAGAGCGCGAGTGCCACGGTGTCCGGTCCCGGCGTCTTGACATCGAACCGATCGATGACGTCTTGCGTCCGTTCGCGAGCGCCGGCACGGTCGATCCACGGACCCCTGCTGAACGGCTTCACCGTCTGGTGCCCGAGCATCGCGTTCTCCCAGAGCGGCGACTGCAAGAGGAGTCCTTGACGATGACGATCGGCCGGAATGATGCCGATACCGTCCTCCCTGCGGCGCTTGGTCGACCAGGCCGCGATGTTGTCGCCCCGGAAGACGACGCTCCCGCTCGAGGTCGGCAGGATCCCCATGAGGGCGTCGGTGAGTTCGGCCTGACCGTTGCCCTCGACGCCGGCGATTCCGACGATCTCACCTCGGTGGATGTCGAACGTGATGTCGTCGAGCAGCTTTCGCCCGTCGTCGGACAGCACGGTGAGCCCTTCGACGGCGAGCTCCACGGCGTCGGTAACGGTGGATTCGGTCGTCTCCGGCGTCGGCAGCTCTGAGCCGACCATCAACTCCGCGAGTTGCTTGGCGTCGACATCGTCGGGGCTCACGGTGGCCACCGTGCGCCCGGCGCGCATCACCGTGATCGAGTCGGCGATCGCCAGCACCTCGTCGAGGTGGTGCGAGATGAAGATCACCGTCTCACCCTCCGACTTCATCTCCCGAAGATTGGCAAACAGCTCGTCGACCTCCTGCGGAACCAGAACGGCGGTCGGCTCGTCGAGAATCAGGATCCGAGCGCCGCGATAGAGCACTTTGACGATCTCAGTTCGTTGCCGCTCGCCCACAGTCAGCGCTTCCACGAGCGCGCCGGGATCGATCTCCATGCCGTACGTCTTGCCGATCTCCCTGATCTTGTCGCTGCCGGCGCTGAAGTCGATCTGCGCCCCCCTCGTCGGCTCGTCGCCCAACACGATGTTCTCGAGCACGGTGAGGTTGTCCGCCAACATGAAGTGCTGGTGAACCATGCCGATGCCCTTGGCGATGGCGTCTTTCGGCGTCTTGAAGTGGACCGTCTCGCCCCGTACGTGGATCGTGCCCTCGTCCGGTGCCTGCATGCCATAGAGGATCTTCATCAGCGTCGATTTGCCGGCGCCGTTCTCTCCCACGATGGCGTGGATCTCCCCCGCTCCAACGGCGAGGTTCACATCCTCGTTGGCGATCACGCCGGGGAACGTCTTGGTGATGTCTGTCAACTCAACGGCCAGTGGTTGGTCGGTCACCCGTGTGCTCCTCGCATCCGAATTGACGCCCTCTACAAGATGGGCCCGAGGCTAGCGCCTCGGGCCCATCCGTATCTAGTCGCGTGCTGGTGATCAGCTCGTCGTGTCGGGGACGACGAGGTCGCCGGCAATGATCTGAGCACGCAGCTCGTCGAGCTGCGGCACGATGTCGTCGACGAATCCGCCGGACGTGGAGTAGCCAACGCCGTCGGCGCCGAGGTCAAAGACCACGGTACCGGACTGGTTGCCCTCGTTCACGAAGTTCGTGATCGTGGAGTAGATGGCCACATCGACGCGCTTGAGCATCGACGTCAGGATGTACGGTTGGACATCTTCGCCCGCAGTCAGGAACTGGTCGGAGTCGACGCCGATCGCCCACACCTTGCTCCCACTGGTCTCGGAGACTTCCTTGGCCGCTTCGAAGAGGCCACCGCCGGAGCCGCCGGCCGCGTGGTAGACGATGTCGGCACCCTGCTCGAACATCGCGAGCGCCGCTTCCTTGCCCTTGGCCGGATCGTTGAATCCGGAGAAGTCCGGCGGCTCGGTCAGATACTGAACCAGGATCTCGATGTCGGGATTGATCTGCTCAGCACCAAACGCGTA
>JAHEEL010000072.1:0-5538 GCA_024640745.1 Actinomycetes bacterium | reverse complement strand
CCGTGTTGACACCACCGATGAAGCCGATCTTCTGGGTCTCGGACTTGATGGCGGCTGCGGCGCCGACCAGCGCCGAACCCTCGTTCTCGGCAAACACCAGGGATGCCACATTGGGCAGATCACTGACGGAGTCGACGATGGCGAACGACGTGTCCGGGTAGTCCGGTGCCGTGTTCGCAATACCCTCGTCGAAGGCAAAGCCGATCGCGAAGATGAGCTCGAATCCGCTCTCCGCAAGGAGTCGCAGGTTCTCTTCACGGTTCTCGCCACCGGCGGTCGGCTCGAGCTCCTGCGTTTCGATGCCATAGTCGGTGACGGCCTTGTCGAGACCGGCCGCTGCGGAATCGTTGAACGACAGGTCGCCGCGACCACCGATATCGTAGGCCATGCCGACCTTGACGCCCTCGCCGGCCCCGGAGGCCGCCGTGGTCGTCGTCTCGTCCGCCATAGCCTCGGTCGTCGTCGTTTCGTCCGCCATTGCCTCGGTCGTGGTGGTCTCGTCACCACCCGCAGCCGCGGCCGTAGTTGTTGTCGTATCGTCGCTGTCACTGCTGCAGGCAGCAACAATCAATGCAAATGCGAGGAGGAGTACGAACAAACCTCCGCGCTTCTTCAATCCGGTCATGGATCGAACCCTTTCTTTGGTCGAATCTGCTGCGCGCCTACCGGCGCTCGCAGCAGCTCAAGTCTAGAGGCTTTGCGAGGGTCGTGCGCGGCCATGGCAGATGCCGGTCGGCAACGGCCAGGTGAAGACAGCTGCGCCCTACGCAACGATACGAGGTCGTCCAGCGCCGTCGCGCCACCGGCGGGAGGGACCATGGCGCCGGACACGGGACCACCCGGAGACTTCGATCGCGTGCGGCTGTCGATGTGGCACGCCACCATCCCGTCGGGACTGGCGACCGGCGACCGAGGACTCGCGCTCTACCGCTCGTTGTCGGCGAGCTCGACGGGGGGCTGGTCCGGGGTCTCGATCGAGACGAACGAGAGGCGCTCGTCATCCTCCTCGTCGGCGTCGACCAACACGGTCGAGCCTGCCGGGAACTCACGATGGAGCACACGCTCCGAGAGCGGGTCCTCGAGCAGCCGCTGGATCGCGCGCCGGAGCGGACGGGCACCGAGTTGTGGATCGTAGCCTTTCTCCGCAAGACGGCTCTTTGCCGCGTCCGAGAGCGCCAGGTCGATTGCCTGCGACTCGAGCTGCGTCCGCACACGGGCAACAAGCAGATCGACGATCGTCTTGACCTCGTCCATGGTGAGCTCGTGGAACACGATCACTTCGTCGATGCGGTTCAGGAACTCGGGGCGGAAGTGCTTCTTCAGCGACTCGACGACCTTCTCCCGCATCCGGTCGTAGTTGACTTCCTCGTCGTCGACGGTGAAGCCGATGGCCTTCTTGCGCAGGTCGGCCGTGCCGAGGTTCGACGTCATGATGATGACCGTGTTCTTGAAGTCGACGGTGCGACCCTGAGAATCGGTCAGGCGCCCGTCTTCGAGGATCTGCAGCAGGATGTTGAACACATCCGCGTGCGCCTTCTCGATTTCATCGAACAGGACCACGGAGAACGGCTTGCGACGAACGGCCTCGGTGAGTTGGCCGCCCTCGTCGTAGCCAACGTAGCCGGGTGGTGACCCGACCAGACGACTCACCGCATGCTTCTCCATGTACTCGGACATGTCGATCTGAATGAGCGCGTCCTCGTCCCCGAACAGGAAGTTCGTGAGGGCTTTCGCCGACTCGGTCTTCCCGACGCCCGACGGCCCGAGGAAGATGAACGAACCCGCCGGGCGCTTCGGGTCTTTGAGACCGGCACGCGTTCGGCGAATCGCCTTCGACACCGCCTCGATGGCGTCGTGCTGGCCGACGATACGCTTGTGGAGCTCATCTTCCATCTTGAGCAGCCGCTCGGTCTCTTCCTCGGTGAGTCGGTGCACCGGAATACCGGTCCACTGCGCGAGCACCTCGGCGATCTGCTCTTCGTCGATGACGGCTGAGTAGTCCTCACCCAGCGCAGCTCCCTGCGTCTCGAACTCGGACCGCTCGTCCATCAGGACTCTCTCCTGGTCGCGGATCTTCGCCGCCCTCTCGTATTGCTGGGCATAGACGGCGTCGCGCTTGTCGCCGCGCAGCTTCGAGATCTGCTCGTCGATATCGCGCACATCGGCCGGAAGATCCTTTCGCTTCAAACGCATGCGGCTGCCGGCTTCGTCGATCAGATCGATGGCCTTGTCCGGCAGGAAGCGGTCGGCGATGTAGCGGTCGGCGAGGTTCGCAGCGTTGACCAGGGACTGGTCGGTGAATCGAACGCGATGGTGGTCCTCGTAGGAGTCTCGCAGCCCTTCGAGGATCTTGATGGTGTCGGCCACGGTTGGCTCGTCCACCTGGATCGGCTGGAAGCGCCGTTCGAGCGCGGAGTCCTTCTCGAGGTACTTGCGATACTCCTCGAGCGTTGTCGCACCGACCGTCTGGAGCTCGCCCCGCGCCAGCATCGGCTTGAGGATGCTCGCCGCGTCGATAGCGCCTTCGGCGGCACCGGCGCCGACAAGGGTGTGGATCTCGTCGATGAACAGGATGATGTCGCCGCGCGTGCGGATCTCCTTCAGAACCTTCTTGAGCCGCTCCTCGAAGTCGCCGCGATAGCGAGACCCGGCCACGAGCGCACCGAGGTCGAGGGTGTAGAGATGCTTGTCGGTGAGCGTGTCGGGGACATTGCCGTCGACGATGCGCTGGGCGAGACCTTCGACAATGGCAGTCTTGCCCACGCCGGGTTCGCCGATCAGCACCGGGTTGTTCTTCGTTCGCCGCGAGAGGACCTGCATGACCCGTTCGATCTCATTGGAGCGTCCGATCACCGGGTCGAGCTTTCGCTCACGAGCGAGCTGGGTGAGATTCCTCCCGAACTGGTCAAGCACCGTTGATCCGCTACTGGAAGCGCTCGGCTCGCTCCTGCCGCTTCCTCCGGGATGCCCGGCAGGAGCGGATTCTTCGCCCTGAACGCCGGAGAGGAGCTGAATCACGGTCTGGCGGACCTTGTGGAGGTCGGCGCCGAGTTGTTGGAGCACCTGAGCCGCAACGCCCTCGCCCTCGCGAATGAGGCCGAGGAGGATGTGCTCCGTGCCGATGTAGTTGTGGCCGAGCTGGAGCGCCTCGCGAAGGGAGAGTTCGAGCACCTTCTTGGCACGGGGCGTGAACGGAATGTGCCCGCTCGGTGCCTGCGAGCCTTGCCCGATGATCTCCACCACCTGGCTGCGGACCGACTCGAGGCTGATGCCCATGCTTTCGAGCGCGCGGGCGGCGACTCCCTCACCTTCGTGGATCAGACCGAGCAGGATGTGCTCGGTCCCGATGTAGTTGTGGTTGAGCAGGCGCGCCTCTTCCTGAGCGAGGACAACGACCCTGCGGGCCCTATCAGTGAACCGTTCAAACAACGCAATACCTCATCATCCAACTGTGGCGCCGAGTTGCCCTGGCGCCTCACCGAGTATAGGGCGGGGTGCCCATAAGACCGGGCTCGTCGTGCGGGCGGTTCCGCCTCATGATTCAGCAAACACCGGGGCTACCATCCAGATTCCCAAGAGCCCCAGGAGACCTGTGGATCGGCCCATTCTCAACGATCTCGTGCCCATTCCTCGCGTATGGAGCCGCATGGCGGCCGTTGAGCGCCGTCTGCTCGAGGTGACGAGATCGAACGATGGGTTCCTCACCGAGATCGCCCAGCATCTCCTGCGCGCTGGGGGCAAGCGCTACCGGCCGCTCCTGGCCCAGGTGGCGGGCGAACTGGGCTCCGGGAACGGCGATGGCCCGGTCGAGGCCGGAGTCTCCGTCGAACTCGTGCACGTAGGATCGCTCTATCACGACGACGTGATCGACGAGGCCGACGCCCGCCGGGGGAAGGTCTCGGTGAACCAGAACTGGTCGAACACCGTCGCCATCCTCGCCGGCGATTTCCTGCTAGCCCGCGCCTCGGAGGTTGCAGCGCCGCTCGGCGAGGCGGCGGTCGCACTGATCGCAAGAACCTACGCCCAGCTGTGCGAAGGTCAGGTGGCCGAGCTGCGCTACTCGGGCGGCCTCGATCACGGCCCCGCCGGCTACAACCAGGTGATCGGCGGCAAGACCGCCAGCCTGATCAGGACCTCGGCGCGTCTCGGGGCAATGACCGCCGGCGCTCCGGACGATGTCGTCGACGCGATCAGCGACTGGGCGTGGGAGATGGGCATGGTCTTCCAGATGACCGATGATGTTCTCGACCTGACGGCAGACGAGGCATTCCTCGGCAAGCCGTCCGGATCGGACATAGGGGAAGGCGTCTACACGCTCCCCGTGCTGTACGCGGCCGACGGTCCGGACGGTTCTGAGATACGCGACCTCCTCGCCGATGGTGCGCCGAGCGATCGACAATCGATCGACCGCATCATCGAACTCACCATCTCAGGCGGGTTCGTCGATCGGGTTGTTGATGAGGCGGTCGACCGCATGGCCGTTGCGGAACGGGCCTCGAACCGGATACCGGACACGGCGCTGACGCCCGTGCTGCGGAATCTCGACAGCTACATCCTGGGCCGAGTCGAGAGGGCCCGCGAGACAAGTAGCTGAGGCGCCAGACACGAGACGCCAGACACGAGACCACACGAGAGCCTGTCTCGGGTCTGTTGTCTAGCGTCTCAAGCTTCCGGTCGCATCGTGGGGAACAGGATCACCTCGCGAATGTGCTTGTGGTCGGTGAACAGCATGACGAGCCGATCGACACCAATGCCGAGTCCACCCGTCGGCGGCAAGCCAAACTCGAGTGCCCGGAGATAGTCCTCGTCGACGGGATGAGCTTCCTCGTCACCTGCGGCGCGGGCCGCGGCCTGGGCTTCGAAACGTTCTCTCTGGTCGAATGGGTCGTTCAACTCTGAGAACGCGTTCGCATACTCGGCGCCCGCGATCACCAGCTCGAAGCGCTCGGTCAGCTCCGGATCGTCACGGTGAGACCGTGCGAGCGGCGAGACCTCCTTCGGATAGTCGGTAACGAAGGTCGGCTCCCAGATGCCACCCTCGACGAGTTCCTCATAGCACTCGAAGATGATCCGGCCCGGCCCCCAGGACGGATCAACGTCGACACCGTCCTCGCCGGCGATCGCCACAAGCCGGTTCACCGGCGTTGCGAGCGATACCTCTTCGCCGACCGCCTCGGAGACGAGATCCAGCAAGCGGGCTCTACGAAACGGCGGTGTGAGGTCCAGATGTCGGCCTTGGTAGGTGAGAGTCGACGTTCCGACCGACTCGACCGCCACAGCGGCCACCACGCTCTCGAGCAGGTCCATCACGTCCTCGTAGTCGGCAAGCGCCTGGTAGGCCTCGAGCATGGTGAACTCGGGGTTGTGTGTGGCATCGACTCCCTCGTTCCGAAAGATGCGCCCGATTTCGAAGACCCGCTCGATCCCCCCGACGACGAGTCGCTTGAGGAAGAGCTCAGTGGCGATGCGAAGCGAGAGATCGAGGTCGAGCGCATTGTGGTGCGTCTCGAATGGCCGAGCCGTCGCGCCCGTCGCCTG
>JAHEEL010000239.1 GCA_024640745.1 Actinomycetes bacterium | reverse complement strand
CGGTGCCTTCGGGCCGTTCCACGATCTCGGCGATCTCGGCGATCGGCAGGTCGAGCACATGGCGAAGGACGACGGCGGTTCGTTGCGCGTCGCTCAGGCGCTCGAGGCGAGCCGTCCACACGTCGGTGTCGATCGGTTCAGCATCTGCCGACGACGGGTGGATCCACTCGCTCGGCGTCGGGGTCTCGGTCGGTTTCCTCGACTTGGATCGCACGAGGTTGATGGCGATGGTCCAGAGCCAGGGGCGTATGCGGAGCTTGGCGAGCCTGTCCTCGTTCCAGCCGGTGAGCGAGCGATAGGCCCTCGTGAACGTCTCCTGGGCGACATCCTCCGCTTCGACGTGGCTCCTCGTCAGGCGAAGGGCACCCGAGTAGATGGACCCCTGATGGACCCGCACGAGGCTGGTGAACCCGACATCGAAATCTGAGATGAGGGCTGCGATGATCGCTTCGTCGCGGGGGAGCGTTGTGGTTCCCATGCCCTATAGAACCCTTCGAAAGGCTGATCGGTTGCACCTGACCCGACGTGACGGTACCGCGTCCGAGGCCTCCCTACAGCTGCGTGCCTCCCCGTAGCATCCGTCGATGACCACCGAACGTTCAGCCTCCGGAGCCCTGCTCGCGCTGCTCGCCGCAGCGTTCTTTGGGATATCCGGGGCCGTTGCAGGTGGCGTGTTCGACACGATTGCCGCCGCCCAGGTCGCCCAGGTCAGGTCGTTGATCGCGGCGGTGCTGCTGGTCGGTTGGGCTTGGCACCGAAATGCCCTGCGTCCCGGAAGAGGCGTATGGAGGTTGGTGCTGTTGGGTTTGAACCTCGCCCTGGTCAACGTCACGTTCTATTGGGCGATCGACAGGCTGGGCGTCGGGCCCGGTGCAACGATCCAGTTCCTCGCACCCATCTTCGTACTCCTGTGGATCGCGGTGGTGCGTGGCGAATCCGTGACGCCCATTGCGTGGCTTGCGGCCATCGCAGCCGTTGGTGGTGTGGCACTGGTCACCAAGGCGTGGACCTTGGATTCGTCGGACGTCGTCGGTGTCTCAGCCGGACTCGCCGCGGCACTTCTGTTTGCTGCGTACCTCCTCTACGGCGAGTTCCTCGGAAGCCGGTATCGTCCTGCCACGATCGGTGCCTGGGGATTCGTCTTCGCATCGGCGTTCTGGGCTGTGGTTCTGCCATGGTGGACCTTCCCGTTCGACTCGATCCCCGAGGTCGGCCCGGAACTCCTCGTCGTCGGTGTCCTCGGAACCGCTGTGCCCTTCATCCTGGAGTTCGCGGCACTTGCGGCGACATCGTCTGGCATCGTCGGCATCGTGGCCACCTCTGAGCCCCCGATCGCCGCGGTGGCTGCGTCCTTCATCCTCGATCAGCAACTCGACCCGGTGCAGTGGGCGGGGATCGTGATCGTCGCCGCAGCCGTGGCGGTCGTGCAACGGTGGGGCCTCGGGTCTGCCCACGACACGCTGCCAGCCGTGTGACGCCGGGGTCTACCGATGGGTGTGCTGGTAGGTTGACGGGGTGAGGCTGCTGAAGAGACTTCTCATCGGTTGGCTCGTCGTGGCAGGCCTGTCCACGATCGCTGCGATGATCGTGCGGCGCGCGATTCCCGAGTCGGGCACCGAGGACGACGACGGGTTCTCGGTCGTTGCCGCGATGGACGGCAGGGAGTTCGCCAGTAGGGCTTCACCGTTCAGATACGGTGCCGTCACGGCCTTCATGGGTGGCGTGGAACTGGACATGCGGGCAGCCTCGATCGAGGAATCCGCATCGCTGTCGGTGCGAGCTGTCATGGGTGGTGTCGACATCGTCGTCCCTGCCCAGTGGAGGGTCGAATTGATCCGCGACGTCGTGATGGGGGGTGTGGAGAACCTGACCGATCCGGACGCTTCGGACACAGCCCCTCTGCTCGTGATCGACGCGCATGTCGTGATGGGCGGGGTCGAGATCCACGCCGACGGAGCCACCTGATGGCCGTCGATGTCGCCTCGACGATCACCTATCTGAAAGATCACGCGATCGAGCACGGATTCCATGTGCACGATGAGCGCCATTTCGTCGAGACGTTCACGCTCCGTCAGGCATGGGAGATCGACGTGCACCCCGCAGAGGCCTGCGCCGGCCCGCTCGACCTGCACATCTCGCTCGATGTCGACCCACGGCTCCTCCTGAAGTTCGAGGACGTACTCAACGATCATCCCGACATCCCCGAGGATCCGGATGGTGACTACGTGGTGACGTTCTATTTCAACTGGGCGCTGCCACCGATGCAGCGCCCTCCCGATCTGATCGTCCTCAGCGCCGAGCTGGCCGGCATGGGTGGAATCGACCTCCCGATCGAGGTGCGCTCCGTGCGATCGATGGGGGCCCTGTTCGAAGCCGAGGATGAGCGGCTCTCCGTCGTCGGGGCGGTCGATCGATCGCTGGTCGATGTGATGTTCCGTCAGGACAGCCTGTGCGATGTGCTCGACCGGGTCCACGAAGTGAGCATGTACATGGTCGAGCATGCGGAATCGTGGACGGACGACGCCTGACCGCAAAGCGGTCAGGTTGGAGTGTCGGCCTTCGGCCGAACTCCTGCCTTGGCTGACCTTTGACGTTTGACGTTTGACGGTGAAGCGGTCGGGTTGGAGTGTCGGCCTTCGGCCGAACTCCTGCCTTGGCTGACCTTTGACGTTTGACGTTTGACGGTGAAGGGGTCGGGTTGGAGTGTCGGCCTTTGGCCGAGCTCCTGCCTTGGCTGACGTTTGACGGTGAAGGGGTCGGGTTGGAGTGTCGGCCTTTGGCCGAGCTCCTGCCTTGGGTGACGTTTGATCGCTGTGCGGGAACCAGAATTTTCCGGAATCCCGACGCCGACGCACCCGGTGCGCGCGTAGCATCGAGTGACGGGCCGAGCACTCGAGG
>JAHEEL010000238.1 GCA_024640745.1 Actinomycetes bacterium | reverse complement strand
CCTTCTTGCGCTCCCTGAGGTCCTCGCGGTCGGCCGCTGAGCCGACCTCGGAGATGTTCGGCCAATCGGGTAGGTAGCGTTCCCACCCAGCGGGCTGCACCGCAAGCTGCCGGGCCAGCACCGCGAGGTAGATCCGGGCCTTGTACTCGCCGAAGCCCGGCAGTGCGGTGAGGCGTGCCATGAGCTCATCCGCGTCGTCGACGTCGCTCCAGATCGCCGAGGTGTCTCCGGCGTATTCGTCGGCCACGTGCACGGCAACGGCCTGGACCCGCTTGGCCATATTGCCGGGGAAGCGATGGACGGCAGGCTTCTCTTTGAACGCTGCCTCGAGCGCTTCGGGAGCCATGTCGGCGATGCGCTGAGGATCGAGACCATCGAGCCGTTCACTGAGTCGAGACGGACCGATGAACGCGGTCTCGATCGGCACCTGTTGGTAGAGAACGATTCCGACGAGAAGAGCGAACGGGTCATCGGCGAGAAGAGCGTTCGCGCCATCGTCATTCGTGTACGGAAGCGTGTCGGTCATGCGTCCTCCCGGTCGATTGATCGCACCGTAGCCTCGTACCGAGCCGAAGGTAGGGTGGATGACGAAGGAGGCTTCATGACCGAACGCATCTACTCGACCAGGGCCTATGAGCGGTCGATGTCGGCGACGGTCGTCGCAACGGATCGCGACGACGGCCGGGTCCTGCTCGACCAGACGGTGTTCTATCCAGGCGGAGGCGGCCAACCGCCCGATACCGGTGTGCTGGCAATCGGTGACGACCGCTTGGAGGTCCGGCGTGTGACGCAGGATTCCCATGGTGTCTGGCACTGGCTCGATGAACTGCCCCCGGTCGGCACCGCCGTCGTCGGCGAGATCGACTGGGATCGTCGCTATCAGCTCATGCGCACGCACACGGCGATGCATGCCATGTGCGGCGTCGTGTGGGAGCGTTTCCAGAGTCCGGTCACCGGCGGCAACATGACGCCGGGGGAGGGCCGACTCGATTTCGAGATTCCTCAATGGGATCCAGAGGATCGGGATCCCATTGAGGCTGAACTGAATCGTCAACTTGCACTCGCACGCCGGGTCGAGGTGTCGTTCCTCGATCGCGCGGAGGCCGACGAAGATCCGAGCCTGATCCGCACCAAAGTGAACCTCCTCCCCGCCGGTCTTCGCGAGGTCCGTGTCATCGATATCGTCGGGCTCGACCGACAAGCGGACGGCGGTACACACGTCGACTCGACGAGCGAGGTGGGAGCGATCCGGATCACGAAAACCGAGTCAAAGGGAAAGGGCTTCCGGAGGATCCGATTCGTCCTCGACTCCTAGGCGGAGGCTGCGTTGACGCTCGCCTTGACTTCGATGAGGAGACCTTCGAAGAAGCGTGCGAGCGCCGACTCGGCGACACGATGCATGGCGACGCGGTCGACGACTGCTCCAATTCTTCCGAGCGGTGGTTCATAGGAAGCGAGCAGCGAGATCATGGTGCGTCGCTCGTCGATTGGCTCGATCTCGAGGTCTGCCGTGATCTCGGGATACACGTCGGCGTGATCGATCGGCTCCCACGAGAGTTGCACGCGGCCGAGGGGGAGCGGACCCGGCATGTCCACATAGTCGGCGACCCGGAAGCAGACATCCTTCACGAAGTGCATCCCTGCGACGTCGACGTCGAGATGTGTGTCGCCTTCGTGGAGCCAATCCAGTCCGATGCGACGGGGAGCGTCGAGCGCCGGGAGCGCGCGATCAACGAGCAGCCTGCGCACTTCGGCGAACGGGACGCCGATCGCGTTGTAGAGCTGGACGTACTGCTCGTGCATCCTCCCGATCAAACCACCTCGGTCGTGCCACCCGTAGGGGCATGTGGCCCTTCGCTGGCAGGACCTTGTACCTGGAATGAGGCCGCCTAGACCGGTGCTTCGCTCCGGCGCGGTCGGCCGTTGCCGGGATGAAGCGAGTGTTAGACAACTGACACTCCGCGATCGGTCGTCCCGCGGCAGCTGTTCCCGCTGAGACGGAAGGAAGTAGGGGTTGCCGGTGTTGCAGCGACGGAGGAAGAAGGGACGACACGTGAGGCGAGTCGAGACTGTGGTGCTCTTCGCAGTGATCGGATTGGTGGCGGCGGCATGCGCTGCTTCTCCGAATGACGGCACACCCGCCGTCTCGAACACACCGGCCACAACCGTGCCGCCGACAACCACAACTGCAGCTCCCGCTTCCGAGCCCGAGGCTGCCGTTCCGGCCGGACCCTCGGCGCTTGAAGACCCGCTTGCCGACGAGTTCCCGGATCCGCTCGTTCCGGTCGACGAGATCATCTCTGGGGGGCCGCCGCCCGACGGAATACCGTCCATCGACGAGCCCGTTTTCATGAGCGTCGCCGAAGGGGCCGACCTCCTCGAGTCGGAGGAGTCGGTGGTTGCGCTCGTGGTCAACGGCGATGCGCGGGCGTACCCCGTTCGTGTCCTCATCTGGCACGAGATCGTGAACGACACCGTCGGAGGTGTCCCGGCGTCCATCACCTATTGCCCTCTCTGCAACTCGGCCGTCTCCTACCGCCGGGAGATCAACGGCGTTGAGACCACGTTCGGCACTTCGGGCAGCTTGTACGCCTCGGCGCTGGTCATGTACGACCGACTTACCGAGTCGCTGTGGACGCACTTCGACGGCCGCGCGGTTGTCGGCGTTCTGGCCGGCACTCAGTTGGAGACGATCGCCTCACCGCTCATGGCGTGGGATGACTTCGCAGCGTCGTACCCCGATGGTCGGGTCCTCGACTGGACGGAGACCGGCTACCAGCGCGACTACGGGCGCAATCCGTATGAGGGCTACGACGACCCCGATTCGCAGCCATTCCTGTTCCGCGGCGTCGTCGACGATCGCGAGCGGGCGATGGAGCGCGTGGTCGGAATCAGCGCCGGTGGTGCCTCGGTGGCCT
>JAHEEL010000071.1 GCA_024640745.1 Actinomycetes bacterium | reverse complement strand
GCGAGCACGACCTTGGACTCGAGACCGAGATCCCGAGCGAGTTCGTAGACTCGTTGCTTCGCCACTCAGTTCTCCTCGTTCTGTGCTTCTGCCTCGGTTGCGGCCGCCTCGGCGTCTTCAGCCAGAACGTCGTCAGCCCCCTCGACCGCAGCCTCCTCGGCAACGATCTCCTCAGCCGCCTCGACCGCAGCCTCCTCAGCAACGATCTCCTCAGCCGCCTCGACCGCAGCCTCCTCAGCAACGATCTCCTCAGCCGCCTCGACCGCGGCCCCTCCCGCGTCGCCTGCCGGCACCTCGTCCTCTTCGATATCGAGGCCGAGGTCCTGGCTCTCGGATCGGATGTCGATGCGGTAGCCCGAGAGACGGGCGGCGAGGCGGGCGTTCTGGCCCTCCTTGCCGATGGCGAGGGAGAGCTGGTGGTCGGGCACCACCACTTCGGCTGTCCGCTCATCCTCGTCGAGACGCACTTCCTTGACCCGCGCCGGGCTCAGGGCCTCGGCGATGAAGCTCTCGGTATCATCCCGCCATTCGACGATGTCCACCTTTTCGCCGCGAAGTTCGTTGACCACCTGTCGAACGCGAGACCCTCGCGCTCCAACGCAGGCGCCGACCGGGTCGACGTTGGGATCGTTCGAGGCGACGGCGATCTTCGTCCGATGGCCGGGCTCACGGGCAATGGCTCGGATCTCTACGTCGCCGTCGACGAGCTCCGGCACCTCGAGTTCGAAGAGCGAGCGGATGAACTCCGGGTGGCTGCGCGATACGACGATCTGCGGACCCTTTCCCTCGCCGCGAACCTCGAGGATGTAGCCCTTGACCCGATTGCCGCGTTCGAGGCGCTCATAGGGGATGCGCTCCGACGACGGCATGATCGCTTCGGCGTCTCCCAGGTCGAGGATCGCATACCGGTGATCTGATTGCTGCACGATGCCGGTGATCAGGTCGCCCTCGCGTCCCTCGTAAAGGTCGAACACCTGCTCGCGCTTCGCGTCGCGGAGGCGCTGGCGAATGACCTGTTTCGCCGTCTGCGCAGCGATGCGGCCGAAATCCTCCGGCGTGTCTTCCCACTCGTCGGTGACGTTCCCGTCTTCGTCGAGTTCTTGTCCGTACACCAGGATCTCGCCGGTATCGGCGTCGATTGTGACGCGCGCTTCCTCTGCTGCCCCCGGAGTGCGCTTGTAGGCGGAGACCAGCGCATTCGCGAGCGCGTCGAGGATGGTGTCGGCAGGAACACCCTTCTCTCGCTCGAGCAGCTCCAACGCGTCCAACAGGTTGTAGTCCATCGCTGCCTCTTCCTACGGCTTCTTGCCGGGCTTCTCGCCCTTTTCCCATACAAACACGGTGCGCGCCGACGAGATGTCCTCCATCTCGATCCGCCGCTCGTCTCCGTCGACCAGCACAACGACCGCGTCGTCATCGGCCGCAACGAGGATGCCGCGGTGGTGCTTCTCCTCTGCGACCTTCGCGAACGTCTTGATGTGCACGTCGGTGTCGAGCGCCTTGCGAAAGTGCTCCGGCCGGCGCAGCTTTCGCTCGAGCCCCGGTGAGGTCACCTCGAGCGTATACGACCCGGGAAACGGATCCTCTGTCTCGATCAATCGGGCAATGCCGCGCGACAGGTCGGCGATCCGGTCGACGCCGATCGGCTCCTCCGCGTCCACCACGACACGCAGCAGCTTGCCGCCTCCCAGGACCTCGACATCGTCGAGCTCGATACCCTCGGCGGCAACGTACGGGTCCACCAGACCCCAGATCTGCTCTGCGACGTCGGCCACGCTCGATGCTCCTCAATGCTTACATCACACAACGAGGCGGGCAAGGCCCACCTCGACACGAACTTCTCGTTGCGCCAACGAGTATAGGCAGAGCCCGTGGGTGTCGTTGAAGAGACGCGAGACGCCAGACAGAAGACCCGAGACCCGGCCGGTCTGGGTTCTCGTACCTCGGTTCTCGCGTCTCGAGTCTCGACTCTCGCGTCTCTGTCGCTACCGACTGCTGCGTACGAGGTTCGCGACCACGTCTTGGGCGTCTTCGACGGCCAGTTCCGAGCGCTCTCCAGTTCTACGGACGGTCAGTTCCACGACACCGTCGGCGAGGCCCCGCGGGCCGACCGTGACCCGATACGGGACTCCAATCAGTTCGGCGTCGGTGAACTTGACCCCCGGTCGCTCCGCTCGATCGTCTATCAGCACGTCGACGTCCGCCGCAAGCAGGTCTTCGTAGAGCCGATCGGCGACCGTCACGGTGTCATCATCGTCAGGCTTCACCACGGTGATCACCACCTCGTAGGGCGCAATCGACACGGGCCATACGATTCCCCGGTCATCGTGGTTCATTTCGACGGCTGCAGCGAGGTTGCGCTCGACCCCGATGCCGTAGGACCCCATGACGAGCGGCACGGACACGCCGTCGGCGTCGAGCACCGTTGCTCCGAGCGCCTCGGAGAACTTCGTCCCGAGCTTGAAGATGTGCCCGGCCTCGATCCCCCGCAGCACCTCGAGCGGCTCCCCGCACACGGGACAGCCTTCGCCTGCCACCACGGTGCGGAGGTCCATCCACTCGGAAACGGCAATGTCCCGGCCAACGTCGACGCCTCGGAGATGATGTTCATCGATGTTGGCTCCCGTGACCATGTTGGTCCGCTCGGCAAGCTGCAGATCGGCGAGAATACGCGGACCTTCGACCCCCACTGCGCCGAGGCTGCCGGCGTCGGCACCGAGCAGCTCGCGGATCTCTTCGGGATGGCCCGAGCGGGCTTCGACGGTTCCGGTTTCGTCGAGCAGCTTCTGTTCCTGGAGCTCGTGATCGCCGCGCAGGAGCACGAGAACCGGCTCGCCGTCGAGCACGTAGACGAGGGTCTTGATCTGACGGTCGCCCGCGGCACCGCCTTCGAACGCGGCCAGGTCGGCGATGGTGCGAACACCGGGCGTCGGAAAACGCTCGGGTTGCGCCGGCCCGACGGGATCTTCGATGCGGGGAAGGGTCGAGGTCGCTCGCTCGACGTTCGCGGCGTAGTCACACGCCGGGCAGTGGGCAACATCGTCTTCGCCGGCAGGCGACGGCACGATGAACTCGATCGAGTCCGTTCCGCCCATCGCCCCCGACGATGCCTCGACGGGAATCGCCGTCACCCCGATACGGCGGAAGATGTTGGAGTAGGCGGCAAAGTGCCGGTCGAACTGGAGGTCGAGCCCGGCGTCGTCGAGATCGAAGCTGTACGAGTCCTTCATCGTGAACTCCCGGACGCGCAGCAGGCCGGACTTGGGACGGGCCTCGTCGCGGAACTTCGTCTGAATCTGGTACCAGAGTTGGGGGAGATGTCGGTAGGACGTGATCTCGGTCGCGAGCGAGGTGAAGATCTCCTCGTGGGTCGGTCCAAGCACGGCATCGCCGCCGCGCAGATCGTCCAGCGTGAAGAGGATCTCTCCCATACTCTCGAATCGGCCCGTGCGCTCCCAGATCTCGCGTGGGTGGAGCGCCGGCAGCAGCAGCTCCTGGCCGCCGATTGCGTCGATCTCTTCGCGGATGATCCGGATGATCTTCGCCCGAACCCGAAAGCCGAGCGGCAACACCGAATAGACGCCCGCCATCAGCTGGCGGATGTAGCCGCCGCGCACCAGCAATCGGTGGCTCACGGCGTCAGCGTCGGCCGGATCGTCTCGGAGGGTTGGGATGAACGCCTGTGACCAACGCACGCACTGACTCCAGTGATCTCGGGAATCGCCGAGGATAGCGGCGGTGCCGTCAGTCAACGGTCAGGCGGTAGGCCCCCGGGCCGGTCGCGTTGCCGTCGCCGACGATGACGAAGAACGAGCCGGCCTCGTCGGCGGTGAAGACAATACGGGCGTTGGTGCCGAACAATCCGCCACCAGAGTCGTCGTCGAATGCGCGAAGGTAGCCGAGCCCCTCCGGCCCGTCGATCATGAGAATGGGATCGAAAGCGATCGCGTCGACGTCGATTGTGACGGCCTGACCCTTCCCGAGATCGACGCGGTGCCAATCGAGGTCGCCGGGATAGTCGATGTTTCCGCTGATCGTGGAACTGCGCGTCAGCACGCGCCCGTCGTCGGGATCCGGCCACGGCGTAAGGGCGACATTGCCCTGCAACCAGACATCGCCTTCCCCCGACAGGCTCTCGACCCGAAGCACATAGGGTCCGCGATAGGCAATCAGCTCATCGATACGCTCGTCGCCCTCGGACGTCTCATCGGCACTGGCGACCTCGAGCCCGTCGATCGTGGTCAAGGTGAGGGCGATATCCGAGTCGCTGGATGCATCGAACGAGGCATCCGAGTAGAGCGGCGATTCGAAGACCAGGATGTGCTCCTGCCAGACGTGGTCGAATTCGAGTCGATGCGTCTCTCGTCCATTCGGGATCGGCGGCAGGCGGTCCCCAAACTCGGATCCCCCCGGCTCACTGCGCATCCGCTCGACGATCGCAGCCGCATCGGTGATCGAGCCGGACAGCCCGAACTCCTCGAGGAAGCTGAAGTTGGTGATACCGACAACGGCGCCGTCTTCATTCACGAGGGCGCCGCCGCTCTGACCTCCGACCACCGTGGTGTCTGATTGCAGGAAGGTCCACTCCCCCGCCGTCCACTCGCGCGTGCGCGACAGGATGCCCTCGGTGATCGTCGGCTGCGGGAACGACTCCGATTCACCGGGGTAGCCGACGAGATACACGGGCCGGCCCAGAGCAATTGCCTCGCCGTCGCCGAGCTCGGCCGGCTTCGGAAGGCCCGGGGTGCCGGACACGTCCAGAATGGCCACGTCGCCGAACAGGTCCGCCCCGATGACCGGCGCGTCGCGGATCTCAGTCCCGTTGGGGAAGACCACACGCGCCTGGCGATACGGCCAGACAACATGCGCGGCGGTGAGCACCGTGCCGGCGTCGATGAGGATGCCGCTGCCGCCGGCGATGTCCGTTTCGATGAATGCCAGCGCGGGAGCAACTTGTTCGTACACCTGTTCGGCCCGAGGTTGCTGGGCTGGTGTCACCGCCGTGGTCTCGGGAGATGCCTCGGTCGTGCTTGTGGTTGACGGCTCGCTTGCCGAAGTGCACGCCGCTGCGAAGAGCGCGAACCCAACGACGGCGACCGGGATCCGCCGTCGGCTCACCCTTGGTCACCCGAAGCGACGTCTGCCACCGTGGCCCGTCGCTCCGCGGCACGATTTGCGTCACCTTGCAGATCGAGGAGTTCGATTCGCGCCTCCTCGGCCAGATCCGCCGCGGTGACATCCGCTGCCGCCAGTCGAGCTTCGACTCCTTCTTCGACCAGGCGCGTCGCTTCGTCGAGGAGGGCTGCGACCATATCGTCCTCGGCCACGACCCGCACGACCTGCCCCTTGATGAAGAGGTGCCCCTTCCCGCGTCCCGCCGCGATCCCAATGTCGGCTTCGCGGGCCTCGCCGGGACCGTTGACGATGCAGCCCATGATTGCAACTTGAATGGGGAGATTCGCCGCTTCGAGGGCCGCCGTGGCCTCCTCTGCCACTTTGATCACGTCGACATCGGCGCGCCCGCAGGACGGGCAGGCGATCAGGTCGAGCCCGGTGCGCTCGCGCAGCCCCAGGTACTCGAGCAACTGCCTCCCTGCCTTGGCCTCTTCCACCGGGTCGGCGGTGAGCGAGAATCGGATCGTATCCCCGATGCCCTCGAGCAGCAACGTGCCGATGCCGGCGACAGACTTGATCAAGCCACCCGGCGGCGTCCCCGCTTCGGTGACGCCGAGATGCAGCGGGTACTCCACACGCTCGGCGAGCAGCCGGTAGGACTCGACCATGCGCGGGACCGAAGAGTGCTTCACCGAGATCTTGATGTCGTGGAACCCGACGTCCTCGAGGTAGCGGATCTCCTGTAGGGCTGATCGGACCAGCGCCTCGGGGACCGCGGAGCCGAACTCCTCGAGGAGGTCCTTGTCGAGCGAGCCGGCGTTCACCCCGACCCGGATCGAGACACCGGCATCGGCAGCGGCGCGTGCGACCGTCTTGATGTGCTCCTCTTTGCGAATGTTGCCCGGATTCAGCCGCAGACCGGCAACTCCCGCCTCGAGCGCCGCGAGCGCGAGCCGGTACTGATAGTGAATGTCGGCGATGATCGGCACCGGAGATCGTGGAATGATCTCCGCCAGGCCCTGCGCGGCCTCGATGTCGTTGCACGTGATGCGCACAATGTCTGCCCCGGCACCCCGCAGCGCATACACCTGCGAAAGCGTGGCGTCCACATCGGCGGTCTTCGTGGTGGTCATCGATTGCACGCTGATCGGCGCGCCACCCCCGACCGGCACGTCACCGACCATGACCCGGCGCGACGCCCGACGTTCGATGCTCATGCAGCAATGGTAGGGAGATCAGTGCGGTGAGGAACGAGCGAGGACGAGAGCCACCCGTCGAGAGACACGAGACACAAGACAGCCTCGGCGACGCTCAAGTCTCGAGTCTCGAGTCGCGCTACAACTGCAACGGCTTGAAGATGTCGAGGTAGACGCCCATGAGTCCGACCGTGATGAGGAACACCACCACGACGGCGGCGACGGGCATGAGCTTGCGGATGTCGGGAACCCGCCCGCGCACCTTCTCATAGAGCGCCACCGCGAAGTGTCCGCCGTCGAGCGGGTACAAGGGGATGAAGTTCAGGATCCCGACAAAGACGTTGACCAATGCGAGGACGGTGAGCGTGGTCTCCAACGGGCCGGCGAGGCGTGCCAACCCAATCGGGCTGATCGGCCGAACCTCGTCGAGCACCTCTTCGCTACCGCCGAACACGGAGATCAGCAGCTCTGGGAACCCGATGATCATTCGTCCCAAGCCATAGACACTCTGGCCGATCGCTTCGCCGATTCCCCCGACGGTTGCGCCCACGATTTCGACCGGCCCGAGCGCATTGCGCTGAATATCAGGAGCCGCTCCGAAGTAGCCGACCTCTTCGTAGACCGGATCGCCGTTCTCGTCGGTGACGACTTCGTCGTCGACGACAACGGGGCGTTCTCGGAAGGCGAGGGTCACGTTTGCTTCGGCGGCATCGCCGTCGCGGACGTACCCGATCCGCACCGTCTCGCCGCCATCGACGCTCACGCGATCGACGAATTCGTCCCAGGAAGCAACCGGAACGCCCTCATAGGTCTGCAGCACATCGCCCGCCTCGAATCCGGACACCACCGTGGGCGACACCTCACCCGACGGAGTCTCGGGTGCGATCGCCGCGATCGTCAGGGTCGGGATCGGATCGCCGGCGTCGTCGGTTGCGACCTCCCCCCACGTGGCGAAGACGACTACCAAGAGAATCGCAGCCATGACGAAGTGACTGAACACCCCGGCGAGAACAACGACCGACTTCTTCCAGAACAAGGCCGTGCGATAGGTCCGGCCCTCGTCTTCAGGCGGGACCTCTTCGAACGGATTCATGCCGATGATTCGGACATAGCCGCCGAGTGGAACAGCCTTGACCCCATACTCGGTCTCTCCACGAGTCGTGGACCAGATGCGGGGACCGAATCCGAA
Organism: Actinomycetes bacterium; assembly: GCA_024640745.1. Taxonomy (GTDB): domain Bacteria; phylum Actinomycetota; class Acidimicrobiia; order Spongiisociales; family UBA5794; genus JAHEEL01. The sequence continues at coordinate 2,630 of JAHEEL010000071.1, read as the reverse complement.
GAAGGCCTCCGTGGCCTTCATGCCAAACGACTTCGCCGCCACGAAGTGCGCACCCTCGTGCACGACGATCATGGCGACGACGCCGACCAACATCACGGCGGTCCCCATCAGCTCGTTCCCTTCGCGGGCTCCATATCGCCAAAGCTACTCGGGAAGCTCCTCTACCGGACCGACCGGACAGCAACGGAACGGCGTGCGGCATCCCTCCCGGCCGCATCCGCTTCGAGCGCCGCGGCGAGCGTGTCGATAGACCCGATCGGCACTTCATCGAGTGCATCCGCGACGACCTCGACAATCTCCGTGAACCCGATCCTCTCGTCGAGGAATGCTGCCACCGCGATCTCGTCGGCGGCGTTGAGCACCGCCGGGCCATTGCCTCCTCGTCGGCCTGCGCGATACCCGAGGTCCAGTGCCGGGAATCGCTCACGGTCGGGTTCCGAGAAGGTCAGGTCAACGCCGACGACGTCGAATGGAGTGGCTGCGCGGGGCATGCGACCGGGGGCGCCGAGGGCGAACTGGATCGGTTTGCGCATGTCGGGCGACCCGAGTTCTGCCTTCACCACGCCGTCGACGAACTCGACGAACGAGTGAACGAAGCTCTGGGGATGGATGACCACATCGATCTGGTCGTAGTCGAGACCGAACAGGAAGTGCGCTTCAATGACTTCGAATGCCTTGTTCATGAGGGTCGCTGAGTCGATCGAGATCCTGCGACCCATGTCCCACGTCGGATGTGCGAGTGCTTCGACGACCGACACACGAACGAGGTCGACGTCCGGCTTCGCATGGAACGGGCCGCCGGACGCCGTGAGAACGACGCGAAGAACCGCGTCTGCGGGTTCGCCCACCAGACACTGCCAGATCGCCGAATGCTCACTGTCGATCGGGATCAACTCCCCGCTGCCGGCGTCCAGAGCCTCCATGACGAGGCGCCCGCCGATCAGCAGGCTCTCTTTGTTGGCGAGGCCGAGTCGATTCCCGGCCTCGAGGGCTGCCAGCGACGCAGCGAGCCCGGAAGCGCCGACGATGCCGTTGACGACGGTCGCCCCGGGGATGCGAGCGAGATCCGCCACGGCGTCTGGTCCACAGGCCAGACGCCGTTCGAATGCGGGATCGACGGGCATCGTCGGTGGTTGCGCGACCGCGATCTGCGCATCCGGGTAGCGTCGGGCAATTGCGACCAGTGACTCGGATACCGCTCCTGCCGCTGCAGCGGCCACCGTGAGGTTGCAGCGATCAGCGACTTCGAGGGTCTGGGTGCCGATCGAGCCCGTCGCTCCGAGAACGACGACGGGGTTCAGAGCAGGCCGGCCCACACGAACACTGCCCAGGCCGCTGGTACGACGGCGATGATCGCGTCGATCCGATCGAGGAGTCCGCCGTGGCCGGGGAGGATCGACCCCATGTCCTTGATGTCGAGTGATCGCTTCACCACGGAAACGGCGAGGTCACCGAGCGGTGCGAAGACCGCGACGGCAGCGCCGAGGACGAGTCCGGTCGGCAGATCGATCGACTCGACGAAGAAGCTCGCGGCGGCGCCGCCCAGGAAGGCCATGAAGGTCCCGCCCACGAAGCCCTCGATGGTCTTCTTCGGGGAAATGGTCGGGGCAAAGGGGCGCCGCCCGATCGACGACCCTACGAAGTAGGCCGCGATGTCCACCAGAGCAACGATCGCCACGACCGTGAGTACCAGTACCTGGTATTCCTCTGCGGCAATGATCGGGAACGCGAACGATCCGAATCCGCCGATCCAACCGGCGACGAGCAGGGTGAGCGCGAAGCCGCTCACCGCCCCCGTGCGCCGCTGGCTGACCGCTCCGTAGAGGAGAATCACGGTGGCCATGAGCCCGAACGTGATCGGAATGGCAACGACACCCCACACGACCGAACCGAGTCCGGCGGCGATGATGCCGATGAATCCGAAGATCGACATGGGCTTGAATCGACGGTGCATCAGAGCGCTGTAGAACTCCCCTGCGGCAACGACGAACGCTGCGATTGCCAGCACGGTGATGGCGGACCGCCACAACAGGGACAGCAAGAACGCCGCGATGAGTGCGATGCCGGTGCCGACGCGCGGGAGGAGATTCGACGCTTTCCTGGGGGCGGCTGGAGCGCTGTCATCGCCGGCGGCGACCACATCGTCGAATCCCACCACCCCCGACTCGAGACCGGGGATCGCGGCAGAGATCGCCACCTGCTGGGTGTCTTCCGAGTCGGCAAGGTCGATCGCGGCGGCGAGGTCCTGGTGGTCACGGGTGGACGTCTGGACGTAGTGCTCGTCGGTGAGATCGCTGAAATCGAAGACTCCGCGCCCGTCGTCGTCTTCGTCGCCCGGCGCAACGCCCGCAGCGGTGCCGATGACGGGGATCTCACCCGTGTCCTCGTCGTCGCTCCCGTCATCATTCGACACCGCCGCACCGGGGACGGCATCGCTCACAGGAACACCAGCAATCGGAACCACGGGGAGCACCGTGAGATGATCGGGATCTTCTGCGGCCGGTTCATCCGAGCGGTCATCCGCAGCATCCTCGGGCCCGTCATCCGCGGCATCCTCGGGCCCATCATCCGCGGCATCCTCGGGCCCATCATCCGCGGCATCCTCGGGCCCGTCATCCGCGGCATCCTCG
>JAHEEL010000070.1 GCA_024640745.1 Actinomycetes bacterium | reverse complement strand
CTTGCGCCTGATCGACGCCGGTATCCCCGCCGACTCGGCGGAGGCGGCGGGGCTCGTTGACGCCCACCGGGCCCACATCACGAAATGGTTCTACGCGTGCAGCCCGGAGATCCACGCAGGACTCGGAGCGATGTACGTCACCGACGAACGCTTCCGCACGCACATCAACACGGCCGGCGACGGCCTCGCCGAATACCTGGCGGCGGCGATCGCCGCCCGCTACCGCGACGGGTCTGCAACGGACCGACCGTGAAAGCGGGCTAGCGTTCCGACGATGCGCCCGCACCAAACGGACCTGGAGTGGTGGAAGACTGCCGTGGTCTATCAGATCTACCCACGGTCCTTCCAAGACACGACCGGAAACGGCATCGGCGACCTCAACGGCATCACCGAGCGGCTGGGCTACCTCGTGGACACCCTCGGTGTCGACGCCATCTGGATCTCGCCGTTCTACCCGTCACCTATGGCCGACTTCGGCTACGACGTCTCGGACTACACCGACGTCGATCCACTGTTCGGCACACTCGAAGACTTCGACCGCCTCCTCGCCGCAGCCCATGATCTCGACCTCAAGGTCATCGTCGACTGGGTGCCGAACCACACTTCGGACCGGCATCCCTGGTTCGTCGAGTCGCGCTCGTCTCGAGCAAACCCAAGACGGGACTGGTACGTCTGGCACGATTCGAAACCGGACGGCGAGCTACCGAACAACTGGCAATCGGAGTTCGGAGGTCCGGCCTGGACCTTCGACGAGCGCACCGGCCAGTGGTACCTCCACTCGTTTCTCTCCGAGCAACCGGATCTCAACTGGCGCAATCCGGAGGTCGCCGCTGCGATGTTCGATACGGTCCGATTCTGGCTCGATCGAGGTGTCGATGGATTCCGAATCGATGTGGCCCACTACGTGATGAAGGACCCTGCTTTCGCCGACAACCCCGCCGCTGTCGACCCCGCGGCCATGGCCACGTTCAAGCCGATGGGCCCGTTCAACGCCTGGGAGCATGTGCACGACCGGGGCCACCCCGACGTGCACAGCGTCTACCGAGGCTTCCGCGCCGTCCTCGACGAATACGACGGCGACCGGTTCTCGGTCGGGGAAATCCATATCTTCGATTGGGACGAATGGGCCTCGTACTACGGCCACGGCGACGAGCTTCACATGCCGTACAACTTCTCCCTCATTTGGGCCGGATGGGATGCGGACACCTTCCGCACGCGCATCCGGGCGCTCGAAGCCGTGGTGCCCGCACACGGGTGGCCCAACCACGTGCTCGGAAACCACGACGAACAGCGCCTCGCCACCCGGTACGGGCCGGAAAACGCCAGGACCGCTGCCACCCTCCTGCTCACGCTGCGCGGTCAACCGACGCTCTACTACGGAGACGAACTGGCGATGCGCGAAACCGACGTGCCGGCCGAGCAAGAACAAGACCCCTGGGGCAAACGAGTGCCGGGAACGAGCCGCGACGGGTGTCGCACACCGATGCCGTGGACACCCGGTCCCGGCCACGGATTCACCGACCCTTCAGTCGCTCCGTGGCTCCCGTTCGGGGATGACGCGGCAGAGCGCAACGTCGAGACACAACTGGGCGCTTCGGAATCCATGCTCAACTTCGTCCGGCGCCTGCTGCGCCTCCGGCGCGCCCGAGCATCGCTCAGCCGAGGAACGATGAACCTTCTCGACGACCTGCCGGCCGACGTGCTCGGCTACGAGCGGGAGCACCACACCGAGCGCACCACGGTCCTCATCAACTTCTCCAGCAAGCCACAGGTGGCGCGTATCGCCTCGCCGGGACCCATGTTGATCTCGACTGACGCCACCCGCACCGATGTCGACGGCACGACGGTGACGTTGGCTCCCAACGAGGCGCTCGTACTCGGGTCCGCGCGCGGCTGAAGCCTTCCGAGCCGGGTGCCTCAAACGATGAGCGGAATGAACCCGCCTGGATCCGCAAGCAAGCGGTGCCGATCGACGATGTGGCGGACACCCTGGGCTCGCAAACCGGTTTCGAGTAGGTCCTCAATGGCATCCCCATAGGCGATCGTGGTGACCCCGTGCTCGACGAACCGGTCGATCGCGTCTCGGGCGGATCGATGCGCAAGATCGACCACCGCAACCATGACCGCCCGGTCGTCGAGTGACGCTTCAACAGCACCAGGGTTGCGAACCGCAACACAGGACATGCCGCGGCCCTCGATCGATGCCACCAACGATTCGCGTTCGGCTCGATCCGACGCCATCACCGCCACGGTCGGCTTCACCAGCGTCGGCGCTGCGTCGCCGACGAATGCCGACGCCTTTGCCACACCCCATCGGAGATGGGCCTCGTGGGCTTCGGCGCCGAGCTCGCTCGACGATCCGGGAGCGAGCCCGAATGGATCTTCCTCGGAATCGCGCCCGCTCGGATCGCGTGCGGTGACGCCCCCGTCGGACAAGACGTGTGATACGGATGCCAGAGCGACTCGCACGATCTCCAGCGGGCTCCGGCGTTGCACGCGGAAGTCCCGTTCGAGCTCAGCGGCAAGTTCGGCGTCCACGACCGCCGTCGCCTCATCGATCGCTTCGATCATGGCCCGGTCGAGGGGATAGCCGCGTTCGGCGCACACCGCCGCCACGTACGAGGGTATCGCTGCGACGAACGCCACGTGCAGTCTCTGGGCTTCCGGCACCATACCGCTCAGGATATGTCACGACGGGGACGATGGAGGTATAGCATCCATTCGAGTCGCCCCAAGATCCCCGGGAGCATCACATGAAGAAACTGCTGCTGCTAGTAGCCGGCATTGCACTGCTGACGGTCGCGTGCCGCGCTGAGGTCAACGTCCTCGTCGACGTCAACGAGGACAAATCCGGCACCCTCGCGTTCGAGGTCGGACTGGACGACGAGTTCCGCGAGCTCATCGAGTCCTCCGGAGGAACGACAGATGATCTCTTCGGTGATCTGAATCTCGGGACTGATCTCGAAGTCGAAGGCGGAACCGTGATCGAGCGTACCGAAGAGGACATGACGTTCACGGGGGCGCAGAAGGAGTTCTCCGACGTCTCGGAAGTCATCACCGACCTCGCCGGCGACACCGGCGGAGACGCCGTCTTCTCAGAGTTCTCGTTCGTCATGGACGACGAGTCGGCTGCGCTGTCTGCAACCGCCTCGGCTGAAGAGCAGGACGTCGGGGACATCCCGTTCGACCCGACCGATCTGACCGACGACGTGTTCTCAGCGAACTTCATCCTCGACATGCCCGGCACGGTCGTCGAGCACAACGCGGACGAGGTGCTCTCCGACGGACGCCTGCTGTGGACGCTGCCGATCTTCGGAGGAACGAAGGACTTCGTGGCGAAATCGGAGTTCGGCGGCGGCAGCAGCCTGTGGTGGCTGTGGATCATCCTCGGCGTTGTGCTCGTGGTCGGCGTCATCGCGATCATCGCTGCTGTCGTGCTCGGGAAGAAGCAGGAGAAGCAGGCCGTGACCGACGCCGCGGCGGCATACCCGCAGCCGGCCGTTGATGCCCTCGACCTGCCACCGGCCGGGGCCGCCTCAGGACCACCGGACGCATCGAGCGATGAGCCGACTGATACGCCGGATCCGTCAGACACGACTCCCAGCGACGAGACGGAAGGCGCCGATGACGATCCGGCGCCCGACGATGCACCGGCGTCTGAGGACAGCCGGAGCGACGCCGCGGCGCCTGCAGAAGAAGACAACGACTGGTAGCGCCTAGGCGACCATCACCACGACGCCGATGAGGCCGTAGGGTCCCTCGACGATGCCGACACCGACGTCGGTGAAGTCACCGCCGGCTCCGAGGGCCGCCGCAAGTCCCGGCGGCGTCGGAGCCAGCAGCGTTCGTTCATCTGCCCGTCCGAAGATGATTCCGGACGACGCCAGCCGATCCTCGATCGGCCGGCGCTCGACGAAGGAACCGGATCGGTATGCGGCAAGCGCCCGGCTGGTCGCAACGACGCTCAACGTGTCCGACCACGCGAGCGGTTCCAGGCCGGTGTCGGTCCTGGCCCGGTTGACGCGTTCGTAGACGACGGCAGCCGCGTCGACCGATGCATGCATCCCCGCGCGACCATCGTCGACGGGCAGTGTGACGGTGGTCACCGCAGGGTCGACCACCCAGTCGTCGACAGCTGTCCGGATCCAAGCCATCGACTGAAGCGCGCGGTCGCCCGAGATCATGCCGAGCGCCTCTTGGGCGGGACCGACCGGCTCCGAAACGTAGGCGACAACGCCGGAACGTTCGAATTCGCCGGCGATCGCCGTTGGAAGCGGAGCAGCCGACATCAGCGTGATGCCGATCACGACGAGGACGACTGCATAGACGATTCCGAGCGCGGCGCCGCCGAGACGATTGAGCGTGCTCAGTCCGGGAACGACCTTCATCGACCGATGGATGAGCACGGCGGTGACGGAAGCCGAGACCCAGATGGCGACAAAGAGCAGCGAACCGCCGACGACGCGGGCAAGGCCGGGAGACATGCCGACATAGCGATCCAAGATCTCGCCGGCGGTCGGCGCGAGCCTGAACGCAAGGATGGCGCCGACCACGAGCGTGCCGACGTCAATGGCCTCGCGCAGCAGTCCTCGCACCCAACCCCGCACGACGAGGAGGACGAGCAATGTCGCGACGACGACATCAATCATGATCGACGGTGACGCACGCGAGTGTGGACCGGCATGCGCTAGTCGTCAGCGGCGGCTGTGGGCGGCGCCGGGGGAGCCGGATCCGCCTCATCCGATGACCCGGGCTCTTCGCCGGCCTGTTCTGTGGGGACGGTGATCGCGTCCATCTCCCGCGTCCAGAACCGGCGTTTCGGAGGCTCGATGAACATCGATTCGGCCGCGTCGAACGGATTCTGTTCCAGGATTCTGGTTCTCCACCAGTAGCCGGCGATGATCTTGAGGGCCGCCGTGAGCGGAACGGCGATGACGATTCCCCAGAAGCCGGCGATCGCCCCGGCCAGCACGAGCACAAGCAGCGTCACGGCCGGGTGGAGACGCACCGTGGCACGCAGCACGCTCGGGCTGACGAAGTTGTTGTCGACCTGCTGCACGACGACGGCGACCAGCGCCGCCCAAACGGCGGTCGAGAGGTCGGCCGTCGTCACCGCAACGAGCACGCCGAGAATCCCGCCGACCCAGGGGCCGAGGAACGGCACGATGTTGAGGATGCCGCCCACCAACCCGATGAGCAGCCAGAACGGTAGATCGATGATCCAGTACCCGAGGCTCAGCATGACTCCGACGATCACGGCGACGAGCAACTGGCCCCTCAGGAAGCCACCGACCGCCGTGTTGAGGCGGCGCCCGACGTAGGCGACCTCCGCGCGACTCCCCAGCGGCACGAGATCGAGCAAACGCTGCTGCACGTTCGGCAAGTCGATGAGGAGGTAGAAGGCGACTACGGGCCCCAAGAGGAACACGAGGATGAACTCGAATACCCCGCTGGTGAGGGATCCGAGCCGGCCGAGGACGACCGACAGGATCGTGTCCTGGTTGTCGGGGTCGTTGAGGTAGTCCAGGATCTGGTCGTACGACCAAACCGAAGCGTCGAGGCCGAAACGTTCGCCCACGCTGACCACTTGGTCGGTGAGATTGTCATAGAGATCGGGGAACTCCTCGGCAAAGCCGCTGGCCTGATCGATGATGCTGGGAATCACGATGATGCCGAGCACCACGAGCGCCGCGAGGAACGCCAGGAACCCGATGGCGGCGCCGACGAGGCGGTGTACGCCCCGCCGCTGCAGCGCCGTGACCAGCGGATTCAGCACGAACACCACGATGAGGGCGAGGAACAGTGGGGCGAAGATGACCCGTCCCTCGATGAGGACGTACGCGCCCAGGAAGATCAGGATGAGGGCACCGATCGTCGACCAGGAAGCGATGCCGATCTTGCGGACGAGGGCCTCGAGCTCAGTACCCACGTGGGGACCGTCGCTCTGCTCGCTCACGGTGTGGTACCGGTTCGGCGTGCGATCTGTTGGAGGCGCTCGCTTCGCATGCGCCGCAGCCGCATCACCGTCATGGGGGCGTAGGCAAGCGCGTCGGCGTCGTCCATGAGACGCCTGACCGCCTGGTAGTAGCGGGCGGCGCTCATGTCGAGGTACTCGCGGATGGCCCGATCCTTCGGTCCGGGGAACAGCCACCACGAGCCCTCAAAGTCAAGGACCTCTCGATCCCGCTCGGACACCATGCGCGAAGCGTATTCATGGGGTGCGACAGAACCGCGGATTTCGCGCGCGAGAACTGCGACATAGCCGGCAAGGCCACTCGCCGAAGGGTGGTGGAGGCGCTACGGGCGGTCGGTGCAGCGGTCGATCTTCTCGTGGACGTGTTCCATGAGGTCGCCCTCAATCGCCCGAAGGGCACGTGCGGTTGCCAGATCTCCCGCGATGTGCTGCCTGCTCTCCGTTCGTCCGTACTTTGCTCTTCCTTCACCTTTGAACGTGCCCGATGGGCACTCCATCGACGCAACGGCGTACGCCTCACTGTCGCCAAGGTCAACGTGCATGTTCACGACGTAGTCCACAAACCCTCCTCGGGTCTTCCGTTCACCGGTCATCGTCGGTCGAATCGAGTGCGTTCGCTAGGGCACATCGTCGGTAGATGCCCCACGATGGTTCAATCACGAAATGCTCAGTCGACTCGCCCCCCTGCCGCTCGTTGTTGTGCTGGCGATGCTGACCGCCTGCTCCGAGCCGGAGCCCGCTCCGGCATTCGATGAGGGCATGACCGTCGTCGCCATCGGGGATTCGATCATGGTCGGCGCCGAGGATCATCTCACCGACCTCGTTGACCGCATCGAGATCGACGCGGAGGTCGGTCGGCCGTTCGGGGACGGTATCGATGCCGTGGAGCGCCGGCTGAGCGCTGGAACCGCGCCCGATGTCCTTGTGGTCGGTCTCGGCACCAATGCGGGCACCAACACCGAAGCGATCGATGAGCTGGTCACTGCCGCCGATGGCGCGGGTCGGATCCTGTTCGTCAACGTCCGTGTTCCACGCACGTGGGAGGCCACGACCAACACGGCCCTCGCCGATGCCGCGTCCCGCTACGACAACGTTGAGATCGTCGACTGGTACCGCGCGAGCAGCGAGCGCGGGGATTTGTTCCGTACGGACGGCTACCACCCCAACGAGGTCGGATCCGAACTCTGGGCGAACCTCATCGTCGCGGGGATCAAGGGCACCGGTGGCTAGGGACGGACGCGGAGGCGTACCGGCCAATCGGTCGGTACGACCCGAGCTGCGCGGCGCTCGGACCTAGAAGAGCGCTTCTCCGGGCACGGCGCTGGCTTGCGCCACCCAGTCGGCGAACTGGTCCTGGTCGAGCGGTTCCTCCTCCGAAACGTGAAGGTATCGCACGCCCTTTTGCTTGGAATCGACGGGTGGCGCAGGGTTCAACGAGTCGCCGGCGAAGAAGGTGACTTTCACATATCTGGTGAAGCAATGGAAGCTCACGAACCAGCCGTTGCCGCCGACGCCATAGAACGGCGAGTTCCACCGCACCGCCTTCTGCACATCCGGGACGGCGGCAACGATGATCGAGTCGAGGAGACGCCCGACATCGCCCTTCCACCCCGGCATCGCAGCGAGATACGCCTGCACCGGGCCGTCGCCGTCACCCTTGGGAATCTGGGGGTTGCCACCTGCCAGGAGTACCGGTTTGTCCGCCGGCCCCTCGGACGACTCGTCGACCATGTGGTGCTCCTTGCGAGAGATTCTGCCGAGTGACGTGTCGGTGACGAACAGTCCCGTCCGACTCTTGCACGCTGATGATGTTGCCGCAAACACTGCGCAGCCGCACCCCGTCTTGCCGGGCGCCGGCCGCCAGGATTCGGTCGTTGATCGCCGGCATCATTCCACACGCGCACGCTTGTCTGAACACAATCGGTTCGCCACCGATGCGCGTCCGATAGGGCCAACGAACGTCGGTCCCGATCCCGACCATGTCGGTCCCGCGGACTTCCAATCCGTAGCACGAGGCTTCCGTTGGAGCCGGGTGTCGGATTCGAACCGACGACCTTCTCTTTACAAGAGAGATGCTCTGCCAACTGAGCTAACCCGGCGTCCGGCTCAGGATACCCAGCCTCGCGCCCTGGAGACCTCGAATACGGCCAGCGCGACAGCGACTGAGGCATTGAGGCTCTCAGCCGGGCCGGCGTGGGGAATCCGCACGAGCGCGTCGCAGCGTTCCGCCGTCAGGTGGTGCAGGCCGGTGCCCTCGGCGCCGACGACGACCGCCACTGGTTCGGCGAGGAGGTCGAAGCCGAACAACGAGTGCTCGGCCCCTGCGTCCAGGCCGACACGCCAGATACCCAGCCGTTCGAGGCGTCGGAGCGCCTCAGGGATCGAAGAGACCTCGACGAGCGACACCTCTTCGAGCGTCCCCGCCGCTGCCTTGAAGGCCGCCGCACCGACGGGCGCCGAGCGACGGCTGGGGACGACAACCGCCTTCAGTCCGGCTGCAACCGCCGACCGAACGGCGGCGCCGAGATTGCGCTGATCGTCGAGGTGATCGAATACCAACACGGCGGCAGGATCGGTCGCTGCGACGGCGTTCTCCAGCGACACGGCCGGCTTCGGCCGGCACGATGCAACAACCCCCTGTGGGGCGGACGTGAACGCTCCGTCTCGCACATCATCGACGACCTCCACCCGCGCTCCGGCCGCTCGCGCCGATTCGGCAAGCTCGCGATAGGCGTCACGCGTGAGGCGGCGCTGCTCGATGCGAACCGTGGCCGCACGCCCTGCCAGAACGGCAGCGCGAACGGCATGAAAACCCTCGACTCTATCCCCGATGCCAGCGCGAACCATCAGCGGTGTCCTCCACGATGATCCCGAGCGAGGCGAGGCCGTCGCGTATGGCGTCCGACGTTGCCCAGTCCCGTTCGTTCCGGGCACGATCTCTCACGGCGAGCAAACCGTCGATACCCTCGGATTCGACGCCGTAGCGACCTGAAAGGGACGCGACCTCGAGGTCGACGTCTGCGGCGCCGACCTCTTCCTGCCCGAGGCCGAACACTCCCACCATCTCGTCGTACGCCGCGACCAACGGTCCAGCATCTTCGCCTGCATCGAGGCGGCGGTTCCCCTCACGGACCACGTCAAAGAGGACCCCGAGTCCTCCCGCAACATCGAAATCGTTGTCCATGAATCTGCGGAAGCCTGCAATGGCAGCCTCATCGGGCAGGCCTTCGATCGTTCCCGGTGTCCGCCGGCGGAAGCTCCACAGGCGATCGAGGGCCGCCTCAGCGTCGTGGATCGCATCTGTGGAGAAGTCGAGCGGCTTGCGGTAGTGCGTGCGGAGATACACAAGACGCACCGCGGTCGGGCGGTAGGTATCCAGGGCTTCGATCAAGTCGACGACATGGCCCGTCGACTTGGACATCTTCTCGCCATCGAGGTTCATCATCCCGTTGTGGAGCCAATAGCGGGCGAACGGTGTGCCGGTCGCCGACTCCGATTGGGCGATCTCGTTCTCATGATGCGGGAAGATCAGATCGTGGCCACCGCCATGGATGTCGAAGCCATCGCCGAGATACTTGCGGGCCATGGCGGAGCACTCGATATGCCAGCCGGGCCGGCCGGCGCCCCATGGAGCGTCCCACATCGGTTCGCCCGGTTTTGAGGCCTTCCAGAGCGCGAAGTCGAGCGGATCTCGCTTGCGCTCGTCCGGTTCGATCCGTGTGCCCGAACGGAGATCGTCGGGATCGTGGCGCGAGAGCTTCCCGTAGTCGGGATCGGAGCGAACCGAGAAGTACACGTCACCGCCGACCACATAGGCGTGGCCGGCGTCGATGAGTTGCCCGATGAGCTCGACCATCTCATCGATGTGACGCGTGGCCCACGGTTCGATCGTCGGCGGCTTGACGCCGAGGAGTCGATCGGCCTTGTCGAACGCCGTGTAGGCGCGGTCCACCACAGCTTTCGTCGTCATGCCTTCGGCGTTTGCCGTGGCGATGATCTTGTCGTCGACGTCGGTCACGTTGCGGATGTAGGTCACGTCGAACCCGAGCCACTCGAGGTAGCGGCGGATCACATCGAATGCGACAGCCGATCGCCCATGACCAAGGTGCGGCTCGGATTGGACCGTCGCCCCGCAGACGTACATCCCGATCTTGCCCGCGTCACGCGGTTCGAGCTCAACGACTTCTCGCCCGAGGGTG
>JAHEEL010000237.1 GCA_024640745.1 Actinomycetes bacterium | reverse complement strand
TACCTGAGAGCGCACTGGCTTTCCGACGCCTCCGGCGGCGCAGCCCTCGGCGCGGCCGTCGCCATCGGTGCGGCGGCCCTGGTCCACTGGATCGACGGAATCCGCGCCGCGAAATAGCGGCTTCCGGCGGAAGCAACCGACTAGTGTGCGCCGAGCGCGAGACCGCGCGTTGCATCTCACACAGGAGAGAACACGAATGGCAAATCGAAGGGTGCCGCTCGGCATCAGCGTTATCACGATTCTCATGTACATCGGCGCGGTACTCGACATCGCCGCCGGTGTGTTCATGTTGATCGAGAGTGGGCCCGTCGCTGAAGCTGCGGACGTGAGCGAGAGCCTCATCACCGGAACGGCGATCGCGGCAATCGTGTTCGGTGTGGTGATCGGACTACTGGCGTTCGGCCTCCGATCGGCGAGCAACGGCGTCCGCCTGATCATCGCGGTTGTCATGGTCCTACGAATTGCCGGGGCGGTCTATGCGATGATCGCTCTTCCCGGAGCGAGGTTCGAAGGGCTCGTTGCCGGCATTGTTGCGATCGTGGTTCTGTACATCCTCTATGGCAACGAGGAGAGCAAGGCATTCTTCGACGGAACGCCAATGATGACCTGATGCGTGTCGCCGAGTGCATGAAGAGTGGCCGCCTGCGTGGCGGCCACTCTTCATGGTATGCCCGGACGGCGATATCGGCGATGTGGGATAGGCGGCACTCGCGACGATCGGCTCGTTGGGAGAGACCACACCTATCGGTATTGGGACAGCCGGGGGTAGCGAGGTAACCACAGCGGTGTCGTTCCTGGGTATGCCGACGGGCCAGTGATGAAGGGAGACGACGGACAAGAGACGCGAGACACGGCCGATGGGCTGTCTGGGGTCTCGGGTCTAGCGTCTCGGGTCTCGGGTCTGGTCCAGTGTTTGTGTCACTGGCGGTTGATACGTTGCTCGTATGGATACGACGACGTTGACGACGAATCGCATTGAGCAGAGGCTTCGATCTATGAATCCTCCCGTTCGGGGTGGGCGTCTCCACCAAGTCGCACGTTGCGGCGGTGGCGAAGCCACAGGCCTTCTCCGAGCAGCGAACCAGCGATGATCACGGCCAGTACGGCGAGTGCCACGGGTCGGTGCCTCGTTGTTTCGGCCAGAAGCAGCACCAGGGCGGCGACGCACCCAATAACTCCGCCGCCAGAGGCCACCGCACCCGCCTTGCCACCGGCGTTGTCGCGGGCTCCTGCTGCGTTCACGACGCCGAATACGATCAGGAACACAGCGCTGGCGATGGACGAAATCTCGGTTACATCGAGGCTATTGGCGAGGACGGCCGACACTCCGGCTGTGATGAGGAGGCCGACCGGCTCGTTCCATACCTTGCGCTCGAAGGCCGGCGGGAGTTCTCCCTCGAGCGCGATCGAGTAGCTGAGACGCGCCGTTCCGTACAACGTCGCGTTGATTGCCGAGAGAGTGGCGAGCACCGCCGAAGTGGCCACGAGCACGAACCCAAACTGGCCGAGGCTTGGCTTGGAGGCTTCGGCGAGCGCAAAGTCGGCCGTCCGTGCGATCTGGTCGGCACTCAGAGATCCGACCGTCACGGTCGCGACCGCGACGTAGACGACGAGCACAGACCCGACCGCGAGGTAGAACGCGCGGGGGAGGTTCCGTTTGGGATCTCTGATGTCGTCACCGGCGTTGGCGATCAACTCGAAGCCCTCATAAGCCACGAACACCAGCATGCCCGCCGCAGCGATGGCGGGGAAGGAAGGCCACGTTTCGGGCGAGAGCCTGGCCCCTTGGACGGTCGTCATCCCGGCGCCTACCACCAGGGCGAGCATCGCCAGCTTCAGAACGACAATCGTTGTCTCTGTCCTTGCCACAATCGCGGCGCTGAGGAGGTTGAGCCCGGTGGGAACGGCGATTGCCGCGGTGATCAGGAGGTGGTGGACCCAGGCGGGAGGAGAGCCACCGGAGGCGAAGAAGGTTCCCGCATAGTTGGCGAACGCCACGGCGTAGAGGGCGAGCGTGACCAGATAGCCAAACCAGAGGAGGTTGTTGAGTGCACCGGTCGCGATGCGCACACCAAAGACGCGATCGACAAACACCACGCTTCCGCCTCGCGAGGGATACCTCACCGAGAGTCGGGCGTACGAGGACGCGGTGAGAAGCGCCACACCACCGGCGAGGAGGAACCCGAGCGGCGCCCCGCCGGCGGCGTCTCCTGCAACGACGCCCAGCACGGCGAAGATGCCCCCACCGACCATACCCCCGATTCCGATCGCTACGGCACCCCACAGGCCGATACCCCGGGGTTTGGGCTGGTCCGAGCCGCGAGTGTTGGCCGGCGTCACGAGCAGCATTATCGCTGCTTCCTCGAACAGGCCCTACTCACGCTCGGATCCTCAGACGACCGGTCGACGCAAGATCGGATAGATTCGCGGAACACGCGATCGGCGGCAGCCGAGGAGCCGAGTGCGGATGATGATCACCGCCACCTCGGGACGGCGCGCCGCATGCCGCGACGGCCATTCATGTCCGATCTGGGGAGCCACGCCGGCGCGCATGCCCGGTGTGGCTTGCTTCGACCGGCCGAGCGAATCAGTTGGCGGCCGCAAGCCTCGAAAGAGGGATGACGTGCTCGACCGCGACTACCGAGCCGCTGCCAACGACGAGTGGGTGCACGGCACCGTTCGCAAGAGCCTGAAGCCAGCAGAGTTGACCGCGCTCATGAACGGCGATGGGTTGCTGGCAGAGGTAGCACGTGAGCTTGCCCTTCATCAGAGTCCGCCTTCTGTTCGAGTCCTTCTAGGAGCATCGACCGCGCGCCCGGCAACCTGAAGGGTTCGATCTCTGGGGCAGGTCGTGCCGGGCTCCCGCGAACGAGCTCGTTTGGTGTCGCGGCGACGCGGCTGCTGGGACCGCCGCCCAATTCGGGCGATTCGATTGATGATTCGCGTTCTACCCGT
>JAHEEL010000236.1 GCA_024640745.1 Actinomycetes bacterium | reverse complement strand
CCGACGAACACGGCGTCGTAGCGCTCCTCGCCGAGCAACTCTTCGACGGTCGTCGTTCGCCCGATGATGGCATTCGTTTCGACCTCGACGCCGAGTGCCTTGAGACCGTCGATCTCCGCCTCCACGATGTCCTTCGGGAGTCGGAACTCTGGGATGCCGTAGACGAGGACGCCGCCGGGCTGATGGAGTGCTTCGAAGATCGTGACGGCATGTCCGCTCTTGGCGAGATCCGCTGCGCAGGCGAGCCCTGCCGGTCCGCTCCCGACAATCGCGACGCGCTTGCCCGTTGGTTCGATCGGTTCGATCGGCGGCTCGAGACCGTAGCGACGCACCGTGTCGGCGACGTAGCGTTCGAGGTGCCCGATCGCAATTGGCTTGTTCTTCTTGTCGAGGACGCAGGTGCCCTCACACTGTGCCTCCTGCGGACACACCCGGCCGCAGATGGCGGGAAGCAGGCTGTCCATCCGGATCACGTCGCCCGCGCCCCGGATATCGCCGTGCGCGACGCGGTCGATGAACTGGTCGATCTGGATGTTCACCGGGCAGCCGTCGATGCAGGTCGGTGTCTTGCACTGAAGGCAACGCATGGCTTCGACGGTCGCCTGTTCCGGCGTGAGCCCCTGGTTGACCTCGGCGAAATTCGCGGCGCGGGCGAGCGGATCCTGCTCGGGCATCTTCGCGCGTTCGAGTTTGTTCAACGCCCGGCGTGAGACCTTGATCACGGCGACGCCTCGGCCGCGCAGGCGCCCCGTACGTCGGCGAGGAGCTGCTCGTGATGTGGTGCGTCGAGCGACTGAAGATCATCCATGCGCGCGGTCTCGAAAGCCCGATACGACGTGTTCCTGCGTTGCAGCAGCTCGAAATCGACCTCGTGCGCGTCGAACTCCGGTCCGTCGACGCAGGCGAACTTCGTCTCACCACCTACCTCGACGCGGCATCCTCCGCACATTCCGGTTCCGTCCACCATGATGGGGTTGAGAGAGGCGATGGTCTCGATCTGCTTGGGGCGCGTCACGTCGGCGACGGCACTCATCATCGGGACCGGGCCGGTCGCGAAAACGACGCCCACGTCTTCGTCGACAATCACGTCCGCGAGGGCCGCGGTCACGAAACCATGGCGTCCGTATGAGCCGTCGTCGGTGCACGGAATGACCTCGATCCCTCGGGCGGTGAGCTGATCCTCCAGCAGGACGTATTCCTTGCTGCGGCCACCGATGATCGCAATCACGCGGTTGCCGGCGTCGGCGAGGCCACAGGCGATCGGGTATGCGATGGCGGTACCGAGCCCCCCTCCTACGACCACGGCCGTCCCGTAGAGCTTGATCTCGGAGGCCCGCCCGAGTGGACCGGCCACATCGACCAGGTAGTCCCCGGCCTCGAGCTCGCTCATCAGCGTCGTCGTGCGGCCGATGGCCTGCACGAACAGCGTGATCAAGCCGGCGCCGGCGTCGGCCTCGGCAATGGTGAGCGGGATACGTTCCCCGTTCGGCGTCACGCGCACGATGACGAACTGGCCGGCGCGGTGTTTGCCGGCGATCCTTGGTGCCTCGACGACGATCCGCCGCACGTCGGGCGCAATGGAATCGGCTTCGGCAATCCGGTACATCGCTACCTCCATCATTCACTGTGAATCACGGGGCTCGTCGCGGCTAGGGCCGATTGACGGGTCTTTGACTCCGGCTGTTGGGCGGCGCCGGGCTTGCCCTGCGAATCGCAGAGCAGGCTCCGGTCCGTGGCGCCGGGCCAACGCTGAGCCCTTCCGGATTCGCGTTGCGCCCTCTACGCTTTCAGCAGCGCATGAGGAGGTGTGCCGTGGAGGGTTGGGCACCGAATGTCATCGTGGCCGGCGTCGATGGTTCGGACGCTGCAATCGATGCAGTCAGGGCAGCGGTCGATCTCGCTCGTTCCCAATCGGCGAAGCTGTACATCGTGACCGTGGTACGTCCACCCGAGGGTTGGTGGGGGATCGTCGGATCACCGCCGACGGCCGAGGCACTTGGCGACTCGCTGTCCGACGCTCAGCGCAACGTGCTCGATCGAGCGCTCCGGGCCGTCGACCTCACCGGAATCGACTACGAAACACAGGAAGAGATCGGCGAGCCTTCGTCGAGACTCATCGATGTGTGCAACCGCGTTGATGCCGACATCCTCGTGGTCGGGCGTCGCGGCGCCGGGCTGCTGCGGCGCATGATGGTCGGCTCGGTCGCGAACCATCTGGTGCACGAGGCCCCGTGCCCCGTGTTGGTGGTGCCTTGACGAGCAGCAAGTAGCAGCCGGCCAGGCGCAAGCTCGGCGGCGGTGCCGTTCCCTCACTGGCGCACCCGTCGGGGTGAGCCGGTAACCTCGCAGGTGCCGTCGACTGGGGGTGCGTAGATGAGCCGATCCGAGTCCCTGGAAGCGTTTGCTCGGGCGTATACGCGACGGATGCCGGAAGACGAAGCGCCCGAGATCGACGGCGACCAATTGAACGCCGAGATTCGCAGTGTCTACCGCTTCCTCGATGAGCGACGGAGCGCAGCGCCTTCGATACGGATCTTCCAACCGACGATCGCCCAAGACGGCTACGAGGCCTCCGGATCGGTCGTCGAAATCGTCGTTGACGACATGCCGTTTCTGATCGACTCGGTCACGAGTCGTCTTGCGGCACTTGACCACACGATTGTTCGCCACTACCACCCCGTGGTCGGCACCACCCGCGATGGCTCCGGCGCGCTCGTCGAGGTCGGACCCGGCAGAGATGCCGACCACCGCGAGTCGGTCCAGCATTATGAGCTTGCCCGGGTCCTCACGTCGCAAGAGATCGCAGCACTGGAGGGCGAACTGCGCTCGACGCTCGACGAAGTTGCCGCCGTAGTCCAGGGGTTCGAGCCGATGCGCTTTGCCGTGCGGCGGATGGCGCATTACGTGTACGAGGATGGGGCGGCGTTCGATCGAGTGGACGTCGAGGAGGCCATCGCCTTTCTCG
>JAHEEL010000235.1 GCA_024640745.1 Actinomycetes bacterium | reverse complement strand
CCAGCGATGATCCGGGAGGAACGGAATGACCGTCGATTCCGAAACGTGGCAGAACATCTGGCAGACGCTCCTGGTCATTGCCGTTGGCCTCCTGGTGTGGCTCGTTGTTCGGGTGCTGGTCCGCCGCTGGGGCGCACGCATCGAGGAGAAGCTCGCATCCACGGGCGAGCTCGTTGCTCGTGCCCGCGCCCAGCGGGTCCGGACCATCTCGCGGACGCTCTCGACGATCGTGTTCATTGCAGCCCTGGTGGTTGTGGTGGTCACCATCCTCGGCATCTGGGGTGTTCCGATCGGGCCGCTCGTCGCTTCGCTCTCCGTCGTCGGAATCGCCGTCGGGCTGGGCGCGCAGGATCTGATCAAAGACATGATCGCCGGTATGTTCGTCCTCATAGAGGACCAATATGCAGTCGGAGATGTCGTTCAGATCGCGGGGGTCTCCGGCACCGTCGAGGAGCTTCGACTCCGCACCACGGTGTTGCGGGACTTGAACGGAAGCGTCCATCACGTGCCGAACGGGGAGGCCCGCGTTGCAACCAACATCACCTACGAGTTCAGTCGCGTCGTCGTGGATGTGTCCGTCGCCTACGACGTTTCGATCGACCGAGCTATCGAGGCCGTGAGCGATATTGCGAACGGCCTTGCGGCCGATCCCGACTGGAGTGCCGCGATCGTCGACGAAACGCAGATCCTCGGCGTCGAGGAGCTTGGTGACTCCGGTGTGGTGATTCGGGTCCTGCTCACGACCGATCCGGACGAGCGATGGGCGGTGAAGCGTGAATTGCTCCGTCGGATCAAGAACGGTTTCGACGACGCGGGAATCGAGATTCCGTACCCGCACGTGACGATCGCCCGCTCCGACCGCCCGGACTGAACGTCATCCAGCCGGCTTCACGCAGCACTTGCCGGGATCACGCACGATGAGAATCGCGGCGTCTGCGGGTGTGACCTCGAGGTGCGACGTGAGCCCGAGATGCTCACCATCCGCTTGGTACGGCGTGGCCGGGTCGGCGTCGATGGCCAGGCGGGCAAACCGTTCGAAGACCCGGGCACCGCTGCGCTCCGACATTGGACGCCGCAACACGGCACGCCCGAAGATCGCAGCCGCTCGGTGGACCTCGAGGTCTTCGGCCACGACGGCCGCGAGGCCGTCTACCGGCCGGCGCGTGATGTGGAGTGGCACCCTTCCGAAGTAGGTATACGGGTGGTGCACCTGGGTGAGCATCGCCACGCCGTCGACGCGAACCCCGTCGACGTCGACGCGCAGGTTCGCCGGCTTGCCCCGCCAATCTTGGAGCAATGCAGAGGTTGCCGACTCGGCATAGTGGACGCCGCCGAAGCGCAGCTTGGAATGCGGCCGGCGATCCGCACGCTCGACGACGTCGGCGTCGAATCCAACACCGACGGCGAACGTCGCGTACTCGACCGTGGCCTCGCCGTCGCGTGTCGATTCGATCCTGGCGAGTCGTGTCGGAACGGAGGGCAGCACTGCGATCGTCTCAGCCGCGTGTCCGGGCTTCCTCGGCAGACCGAAGATCCGGGAGGCTACGTTGGTCGTGCCGGCCGGGATGATCGCGAGAGCGGCCGCGGTCCCGGCAACGCCGTTGGCCGCGTGGTGTACGACGCCGTCACCGCCCATGACCGCAACCACGTCGATTCCGTCGTCGGCGGCGCGTGCCGATCGCTCTCGCGTCTCCTCTGGCCCGCTCGGCCACTCCGCGAGGACATCGAATGATTCCGAGAGGGTTGAGACGACAGTGCGAAACAGCGCGCCGGTGAATCCCGACGCCGATGGGTTCGCGAGCAGGAGCAATCGTCGCATGCGCCGGAGGGTACGGCGTCGGGCCACGTGGCGCTTGTCGCCCGAGGCCGGGGGGCGCTGCGAGTACGCTCGGGCTGTGAAGTATCGCGATCGCGCCGATGCAGCCGTCCAGCTGGCCGACGCCATCGTCGAGGCCGGCGTCGTCGACCCGGATGTGCGGCCCCTCGTACTCGGTGTGCCCCGCGGTGGCATCCCGATCGCTGCGGTGGTATGCCGCCGGATCGGTGGTGACCTCGATGTCCTCATCGCGCGGAAGATCGGAGCGCCAGGGAACCCGGAGTACGCGATCGGGGCGGTTGCCGAGGACGGATCGGCGGTGATCGACCAGGCCCTCGTCGATCGGATCGGTATCGACGAACGCTACGTGCGAGACGAGACCGAACGGCAGCGCGTCGAGGTCTCTCGGCGTGCCGCACACGTACGCGGCGATGTCGCTCCGGTGCCGATCGCCGGGCGGGTCTGCGTGGTCGTCGATGACGGTGTCGCCACCGGCGCGACCCTCGATGCCTCGCTGCGCCTCGTCGGACGCGCCGGTGCAGATCGCATCATCGTGGCGGTGCCGGTCGGCCCGCCCGCAACGTTGCGAAGACTCAGCGGCGTGTCGGACGCCGTGGTGTGTCCCCTGCAACCGGAGGCGTTCTTCGCTGTCGGCGCTTGGTACGAAGACTTCCGACAGGTGTCGGAAGCTGCCGTGATCGAAGAGCTGAAGCGATCCCGGACGCCTTCATAGGTTGGCGCAACGGCGCCGTCTACAGAACGGGCTCGGTGCTCGCAGCGGCCTGCGCCTCAGAAACCAGCGATTCGATGGCCTCGCGCAGATCGTCCGGCCGGAACGGCTTGGTCATGAACGCGTTGGCGCCGTCGGCTGCGGCGCGGTCCGCCATCTCCGGTTGCGCGTGGGCGGTGAGCACGAGGACGCGAACCTCGCTGGTGCGCTCATCGGCTCGAAGTCTCGAGAGCACTCCCCATCCGTCGAGACCGGGAAGTCCGATGTCGAGCACGATGACATCGGGGACGGCCGTCCACGCGGCCTCGAGACCGAGCAACCCGTCTGCCGCGGAGCGAATCTCAGCTCCGATGGGGCGCAGGCAGACATCGATCAGCCGCCGCACACTGGCGGAGTCCTCGATCACGAGCACGGACGGTCGCATGTGACT
>JAHEEL010000234.1 GCA_024640745.1 Actinomycetes bacterium | reverse complement strand
GGCGACGAACTCGATCGCGAGCAAGTGTGGCCAAACGGTCACCCGATCGGTTGGCGCCGACCGAATGCGTTGGACCTCGCCCGCGCGGATGACGGTGAGCAACCGGTCGGACTTGGCCCCATCGAGTTCGCCGTTGCCGTTGCCATCGACGGCGACCGTCATGTCATCCTCGATGACGGCCACGCTTGCGGACGGAACGGTTGACGCGTCCGTTGCATCGGAGGTGGGTTCCGAAGCGGCGACCGGCTTCGGTGCCTCCGGGCTCGTCACTGCGGGTGCCGGGGATTCGCCCTTCATCTCGGCGAGGACCTCGTCAACGGGGCGACCCTCCTTCTTCGCTCTCGCCTCGGCGGAGCGTCGCAGGATGTTGTCGGGTAGTTGTGCCACGACGCCTCCCTAGAGCGGCCCTGAGATGCCGCCGTCTTTCCGGACTCGCCAGAAGTGGACGGCCATGAACAGGGTGAGGATGAACGGGAGAAAGACGACGTGGAGGACGTACCACCGGAGCAGGGTGTCCGGCGTGATCTGCACCCCGCCGATCAGAGCAAAGCTCACCTGTTCGCCGAACACGGGCGCGTACCTTCCCATCGTCGTGCCGACGGTGACGGCCCACAGTGCGAGCTGGTCCCACGGGAGGAGGTAGCCGGTGAACGACATGAGCAGGGTGAGGAGCAAGAGGATCACACCGACGATCCAGTTGAACTCGCGCGGGGGCTTGTATGCCCCGTGGTAGAACACGCGCGACATGTGGAGAAACACCGTCAGCACCATGAGGTGCGCCCCCCATCGATGCATGTTGCGCACGAGTTGTCCGAACGCGACGTCGGTGTTCAGTGCTTCGAGGTCGAAGTAGGCCTGGGGCGAGGTGGGCGTGTAGTAGAACATGAGGAAGATGCCGGTGATCGTGAGCACGATGAACAGGAAGAAGCTCAGCCCACCCAGGCACAGCGTGTACGAGAGGCGCACGCCGTGGCGCTTCACCTTCACCGGGTGGAGGTGATAGAGCACGTTGTTCATCACGACATAGGAGCGGTTCCGCGGGGTGTCCTGGTTGTCGGCGCGCATCGGGGAACCCGGTCGGAACACGGACGTCCACACCTGGCTCTCGCGGATGTGATCGATGACGCCGGTGACGGCGCCGCCGAGGCCCCTGCTGTTGCCGTTACCGTTGCCGTTGCCGCCTGTCACGTGATCCCTCTCCCGTGACGCAGCAGTCTGCCCGCGGCGCGCGACACATGCCAAATGGTTCTCGTTGATGTCATCCGGGTCCCTCCCGCATCGGCCGGCCGAAGGATGACACCGGCGTCGGCTTCGGTTTGGAGACCGCCTTCTTGCGGTTCTGCCACACCACCATCACCGTGGCGATGAGTCCAAGCATCATCACCGGGTAGCCACCGACGATCATTTGGGAGAAGGTGGCGTACGAGATGGAGATGTCGTTGCCCAGCACCAGAGCTGGGGGGATCGTCACCAGGATCTTCTGCGGTGTCCACTCGAGTGAGGCTTGCGTGAGCGCGACCCACTGATTCGGGATGATGGCGAACACGACGAGGGTCATCGCAACAAAGAGCCAAGCCCCGATCGCAGCCCGAGCCCAGGTGAACGGGCGGTCATAGACGAACGCAAGCGCAGCTCCTCCGAGGATCGTGAAGACGCCACCAATCGCTATGAGCTGTCCAATGGTCGCCGGCACCCAACCGCGCGGCACGATGGGGTACAGCTCGTTTCCGACGAGGTCGGTGGTGGGAGCCTGCGCGGCGTGCACGAAGAACGAAGCGATGAGGACCACCGCGCTCCCTACCGCGATCGCGGTGAGACCGATGGACAGCTTCATTCGATTCGTCACGACGTACTCCTCCACACGGCCGCGATTCTATGCCGAAGCGCCGCGGCGTGCGTGCAAGATGAACGGGACGTTCGTCGGCTCGCTTTGCCGGATGCGCGTATTCGGTTGGCGCCTGACGATTGCCGACGCGATCGAGCCTGTCAACCGGAATGCGTGCGGCTAGGCTTTCGGCCGCCAAAGGGAGAGACGGGCCTGGCATGGCGACGGAGGTCGGCGCGATCGTGAATGCGGAGAATGCAGCACCGGACGATGTGCGTTCCGGCGTTGAGGGAAGCGTGCGTTGGCACCTCGTGTCGGCGACGGTGTTCCTCGTTCTCTCCGGGCTGGCCGGTGCCGTTGCGTCGCTTCAGCTCGTGTTCCCCGATCTGTTCGCCCGGGTTCCGTACCTCTCCTACGGCCGCCTTTCGGCTGCTGCGTCGTACCTCCTTCTCTACGGATGGTTGGCGCTCGGGTTTCTCGCAGCGATCTACTTCGTCCTTCCCCGCGTCTCCGGCAGAACCGTTCGAGGAGAAGGTCTGCTTCCGTTCTCGCTGGCGGCGATCGTGTTCGGTGTTGCGTTTGGTGCAATTGCGATCCTCTCCGGATTGACCGACGGTCGTCCCTATCTGCAGGCTCCGGCCGTCGCCGAGGTGCTGCTGCTGGTCGGACTCGTGCTCTCGTCGATCACGGTGACGCGCACGGTTGCGCAAGACGCCGGACAGCTCGTCCCCGCCCAGTGGTATCTGCTCGGATCGTCATGGTGGGCTGTGCTGCTCGTGGCATTCGGGCTTCTCCCCGGCCTGCCCGGCTCGGTGGGCGCCCTCCAGATCGGCTTCTTCCGTGCGGGTCTTGCCGGGTTCTGGTTCGTTGCCGCCGGCCTGGCCTTCCTCTACTACCTCGTGCCGAAGTTGACGGGTCAAGACTCGTTCGGTGGCACGCCGCTGTCTGCACTCGGTTTCTGGTCCCTCATCTTCGTTTGGGCCGCCACGGGCCCGGTGCTCTACATCTACGGTCCGATCCCCGGCTGGCTACAGAGCATCGGCGTAGCATTCTCGATCGCGTTGATCGTCCCGGTCGCTCTGATTACTCGGGACCTGTCGATCCTGATGCGCGGGCGCGCTCGCTTGGTCGAGGACCGCGTCACGTTTGCGTTTGCGTCCGTTGGCATGCTGCTGCTCGTGCTCGTGCCGATCCACAACCTGGC
>JAHEEL010000069.1:1880-10538 GCA_024640745.1 Actinomycetes bacterium | reverse complement strand
CCACGACGGGATGAGGTCGGTGCGCAACAGTTCCGGAAGCAGCACGTGCGCGCCGAGGTCTCCGCCGGTCGGTGTGTTGGAAACCAGCAGGCTGGGGAACTGGAGGGCCGACGCATCCGGCCCGCTGCCCATCACACCGAGCATGACGAAGGCAACCAGCATCGTCGGGATCGCGACCAGCCAGCCGATGACCCGCCGCGAGACGGGCGGTGACTCGGCGCCGCTGGGCGTGTGGGTGGTTGCTGCGCTCACACCCTCACCCTCGGCAGATTCGAGCGCCCTGTTCAGTGAAATCGCCTTGCCGCAGCGCGGGTGCGGATTCGGCTGGGACGCGGGTCATCGTGATCCCGCTGGGGGCGCGCACCGGTCAGGCGACCGGCTGCGGCAGGATGGCTCGCAAGAACCGCCCGGTGTACGACGCCTCGATCTCGGCGACGCCTTCCGGCGTTCCCTCGGCAACAATGCGACCCCCGCCGTCCCCGCCGCCCGGGCCGAGATCGATGACCCAATCGGCCGTCTTCACCACGTCGAGATTGTGCTCGATCACCACGACCGTGTTGCCCGTGTCGACGAGCCGATTCAACACGCCGAGCAGCTTGCGGATGTCCTCGAAGTGCAGCCCCGTCGTTGGCTCGTCGAGGATGTAGAACGTCCGCCCCGTCGAGCGCTTCGCCAACTCGGCCGCGAGCTTCACCCGTTGGGCTTCTCCCCCGGACAACGTCGGTGCGGGTTGACCGAGCCGGACGTAGCCGAGCCCAACATCGAACAACGTCCCGAGGATGCGGCCGATTCGCGGCTGGTTCTCGAAGAAATGCAGGGCTTCCTCGATCGACATCTCGAGGACATCGGCGATCGAATGCCCTTTGAACGTGACCTCGAGCGTGTCGCGGTTGTAGCGACGTCCCTTGCACGTATCGCACGGGATGTAGACATCGGGGAGGAAGTGCATCTCGATCTTGAGCGTTCCGTCGCCCTTGCACGTTTCGCACCGTCCGCCCGCCACGTTGAACGAGAAGCGTCCCGGCTTGTAGCCCCGCATCTTCGCATCCGGGGTGGTGGCGAAGAGCTGACGAATGGCGTCGAATGCCTTGGTGTAGGTGACAGGATTGGACCGCGGCGTACGTCCGATCGGTGATTGGTCGATGTTGATGATCTTGTCGACGTGCTCGATGCCGTCGATGCCCTGGTGGCGGCCGGGCAACTGCTTCGCTCCGTGGAGCTCGGCATGCAGCGCCTTCGACAGGATTTCCTGCACCAGGGAAGACTTCCCACTCCCCGACACGCCCGTGACGGCGATGAAGCGTCCGAGCGGGAACTCGACATCGATCTCCTGCAGGTTGTTCTCCGCCGCGCCCCGAACGACGATCGATGCGGCAGCGCCCGGTCGACGGTCGCGCGGCACTGCGATCGAGCGGCGACCGGCGAGGTAGTCACCGGTGAGCGATGTCGGCTCGTTCTCGATATCGGAGAGCGTGCCTTCGGCAACGATCTTGCCGCCGTGCTCACCCGCCCCCGGACCGATGTCGACGATGTGATCCGCGGTGCGAATCGTGTCCTCGTCGTGCTCGACGACGATCAGGGTGTTGCCGAGGTCTCGAAGCCGCACGAGGGTTTCGATCAATCGTTGATTGTCACGTTGGTGCAGTCCGATCGACGGTTCGTCGAGGATGTAGAGCACCCCGACCAGGCCCGAACCGATCTGGGTCGCCAGCCGGATGCGTTGCGCCTCGCCGCCGGCGAGCGTTGCTGCAGAGCGCATCAGCGTCAGGTAGTCGAGCCCGACGTTGAGGAGGAAGTCGAGGCGAGCTCGGATCTCCTTGATCACGCGCCCGGCGATCTGCTCATCGCGATCCGAGAGGTCCAACTCGGCAAGCGTCGCCGAGGCCCGCTCGAGCGAAAGGCTCGAGAGATCGTTGATCGAGCGTCCGCCGACCGTCACGGCGAGCGATACCGGGTTGAGCCGACCCCCGCCGCACGATCGGCACGGCACCTCCCGCATGAACTGTTGGTAGCCCTCGCGCACCGCGTCGCTCTCCGAGTCGGCGTAGCGTCGCTCGAGCCATGGAAGCGCCCCTTCGAAGGTAGTGTCGTAGCGGCGGGTGCGGCCGAACCGGTTCTGATACGTCACCGTGTAGGCACGGCCGCCGGTGCCCTCCATCAGGAGCTGGCGGTGCCGCTGGGAGAGCTCCCGATACGGCCGGTCCATGTCGATGTTCTCTGCCGCCGCCACGGCAGAGAGAAGCCGCTGGTAGTAGGTCAGGCGATGGCGGCCCCGCCAGGGTGCGATCGCGCCGCCGGCGAGGCTCCGGTCGGGCTGCGGAACGATCAGCGCGGGGTCGATCTGAAACCGCGTGCCGATGCCCGAGCATTCCGCGCATGCGCCGTACGGGCTGTTGAACGAGAAATTCCGCGGCTGGAGCTCGTCGAAAGACAGCCCGCATTCCGGGCAGGCGAAGTGTTGGCTGAACGAGAGCGTCGGACCATCCTCGATAGCGACGTGCGCGATCCCGTCGGCGAGGCGCAGCGCGGTTTCGAGCGAGTCCGCGAGCCGCCGTTCGATCCCCGGCTTGCTCACCAGCCGGTCGACCACCACTTCGATGGTGTGCTGGAAGTAGCGATCGAGCGTGATGTCCTCCGTGAGGTCGCGGACCTCGCCGTCGATCCGAGCGCGACTGAATCCGTCGAGCGCAAGCTCCTTGAGGAGCTGCTCGTACTCGCCCTTGCGACCTCGGATGACCGGGGCGAGGATCTGGAACCGGGTCCCCTCGTCGATCTCGAGGATGCGGTCCACGATCTGCTGTGGTGTTTGCCTCGCGACGGGCGAGCCGTCGTTCGGGCAGTGCGGAATCCCGACGCGCGCGTACAACAGCCTGAGATAGTCGTGGATCTCGGTGACCGTCCCCACCGTCGAACGCGGGTTACGGCTTGCGGTCTTCTGGTCGATGGAGATCGCCGGCGAGAGCCCTTCGATGAAATCGACGTCCGGCTTGTCCATCTGGCCGAGGAATTGACGGGCGTAGGCCGACAGGCTCTCGACGTAGCGGCGCTGGCCTTCCGCGTAGACCGTGTCGAATGCGAGGGACGACTTGCCCGAACCGGAGAGACCGGTGAAGACGATCAGTCGATCGCGCGGCAGCTCGAGGTGCAGATCCTTCAGGTTGTGCTCGCGGGCACCGCTGATGTGAATCGTGTCACTCGGCATCCTGACGCCTTCCTCAATTCGGACACCGTAGTGAAGCGGGTCCACGACGCTACGGTGCTGCCGGCGTCTCCCCTTGCCTCAGGATCGAACGGGCGGCCCAGGCGAAGACCACGAGCAGCACCGGGAAGAGCGGGCTCCACCCCAAAGCGCCGGCCGCGATCTGGGACCACGACACCGCAACGAATCCGATCAGCGCAGCGGTCGAACCCGCCCAGCGGCGATCCACACCGACCCCCGCACTCGCGACTGCCAGACCTGCGTCGTAATAGAGCGCGGACGGCGCCCCCACGACGATCGCCGTCGCCCCGAGGGCGATGGCGCCCGTCCCGATGCCGGCGCGCCACCACTGGACCGCAGCAATCAGCCCCACAACTGCCGCCACGGCGAGCCCGACCACAATCGGCCAGGTCGGCTCGATTCCGAAGAGGCCCCGGAACCACCCGATCGCAGAGACCATGAGGTCACCGTTGACGACGAGGTTCTCATCGTTGAACGCGCCGGTCTGATTCAGCCACTCCGTCGGCCAACCCCACCCAACGAGCACCGCTCCCATCGCGTACGCGACACCGGCGCCGAGCGCCCACCACGCGAGGATTCTCCAACGGCGCGCGGCGACAACGAGCAACACGGCGAGCAGACCGAACTGTGGTTTGTAGGCCAACGCTGCGAGCGAGAGGCCGGCGAGGGCATGACGATCGTCCGAGGCAAACCGCCACAGCGCAGCGAGCAGCAGCAAGGTGAACGCGGTGTTCTGCCCCCCGAGGACTGCGCGCAAGATCGGATACGTCGCGAGCAGCACCGCAACCGCCACCAGTTCGTCCCTGCCGTTTCGGAGGGCCCTGGGGAGCAGTGGACGCACGAGGTGGACGGCTCCCCAGAGGGCCAGAATGGAGAGCAGGCCATGAGCGACGAATGCGAGGCGATAGGGCAGGATCGCGAGCGCGGCGTAGGCGATCGCCGTGAACGGCGGGTACGCGAAATAGAGAAACCCCCCAGATCCGGGATCGGCCGACCGCTGGAGTTCGGCAACTGCGGGCGGCCTTTCAGACTCGGGGTAGAACGGGAGCTGGAAGGCGGCCTGGGCGGCCGGGTCGTACAGGTCGTTGCCTGCGCCCTCGATCACCATGCGGCCGGCGGCGTAGAAGGCCGGAAAATCGCCTCCGAGCCGCCCGCCCACCGTCGACGCTCCGCCGCCGGCAAAGGCGGCCACGACGATCGCCACGACGACGCCCGCGACCACAGCGACGGGGAGGATGCGAACGATCGGACGGGTTGAACCGGTCGAGGTCATGCGACCCACGCTACTGCGGAGCACCGGGTCCGCCCGGTCACACGCCTGCTTCGGTGAGTTCCTTGAGTTCGCGCTTGAGATCATCGACCTCGTCGCGGAGCCGGGCCGCATACTCGAACCGCAGGTCCGATGCCGCCTCGTGCATCTCGTCTTCGAGGCTTTGGATGAGTCGCCGGAGGTCGCCAACGTCGAGGTCGAGCGGTTCGCGTCGCCGGAGTTCCCGCGCCCTCCGGTCGCTCCCCGGCGCGTCACCGCTCTGGATCAGCTCGAGGATGTCGGACACCTTCTTGCGGATCGTCTGCGGATCGATTCCGTGGGTTTCGTTGTACTCGAGTTGGAGCGCCCGCCTTCGATTGGTCTCGCCGATGGCTCGCTGCATCGAGTCCGTCACGCCGTCGGCGTACATGACGACGGCTCCATCAACGTTTCGCGCGGCGCGCCCGATGGTTTGCACCAAGCTGGTCTCCGATCGGAGGAATCCCTCCTTGTCGGCGTCGAGAATCGCGACGAGCGACACCTCCGGGAGGTCCAAACCCTCGCGCAGGAGGTTGATCCCGATCAACACGTCGTACTCGCCCATGCGGAGATCGCGCAGGATCTGGACCCGTTCGAGGGTATCGATGTCGCTGTGCAGATAGCGGGAGCGGACGCCGAGTTCGAGGAGGTAGTCGGACAGATCCTCCGCCATCTTCTTCGTGAGGGTCGTCACCAGCACGCGCTGGTCGACCTCGGCTCGGACCCGGATCTCCTCCACGAGATCGTCGATTTGTCCCTTCGTCGGACGCACCAGCACCTCGGGGTCGACGAGACCGGTCGGCCGGATGACCTGCTCGACGACCTGCGCCGACTCACGGAGTTCCCACGCTCCCGGCGTTGCCGAGAGGAGGATTGCGGTGTTGGTGCGCTCGTACCACTCCTCGAACGTGAGCGGCCGGTTGTCCATGGCCGACGGAAGGCGGAATCCGTGGTCGACCAAGACGTCTTTGCGCGAGCGGTCTCCGGCATACTGCCCGTGGATCTGGGGGATGGCGACGTGGCTCTCATCGATGATCGTGAGATGGTCCTCTGGGAAGTAGTCGAGCAGCGTGTATGGCGCCTCGCCCGCTTCCCGGCCGTCCAGATACCGCGAGTAGTTCTCGATTCCGGAGCAGAACCCCACCTCGCGCATCATCTCCATGTCGTACGCGGTGCGCATGCGCAATCGTTGCGCCTCGAGCAGCTTCCCTCGCGCCTCGAGCTGACCGAGTCGCTCGTGGAGCTCCGTCTCGATCGCAGCGAGGGCGCGGCTCATCCGCTCCTGGGAAGTGACGTAGTGGCTCGCGGGATACACCCACAGCTCATTCTGTTCATCGATGACCTCGCCCGTGACGGGGTTCAAACGGAGGATGCGCTCCACTTCGTCCCCCCAATACTCGACTCGATAGACCGTCTCCTCGTAGGACGGGAAGACGTCGAGCGTGTCGCCTTTGACACGGAACTTGCCGCGAATCAGGCTCACCTCGTTGCGCTCGTACTGAATATCGACAAGTCGGCGTATGGCTGCCTCGAGCGGGAACTCGACGCCGCGCACGAGGCGGAGGAGCTGACCCTCGTACTGCTCCGGCGAGCCAAGGCCGTAGATCGCCGACACCGACGCCACGATGATCACATCCCGGCGGGTCAACAGCGCCGCGGTCGCGGCGTGCCGAAGGCGATCGATCTCATCGTTGACCGTCGATTCTTTCTCGATGTATGTGTCGGTCTGGGCGATGTACGCCTCGGGCTGGTAGTAGTCGTAGTAGGAAACGAAGTACTCGACCCGATTCTCGGGGAAGAACTGCCGAAACTCGTTCGCAAGCTGGGCCGCCAGAGCCTTGTTCGGAGCGAGAACGAGCGTCGGCCGCTGGAGCTGCTCAATGGTCCACGCCACCGTCGCCGACTTGCCCGATCCGGTGATGCCGAGCAACGTCTGGAAGCGGTCACCGCGCTGCACACCGTCGACCAGTTTCGCGATCGCGCCCGGCTGGTCCCCGGCGGGCGCGAAGTCCGAATGGAGGCGGAACGGCCGGCTCTCGATCATGCGCTCGTGTCCTCGGTATCGATCGTCTTGAGGCGGCGCCAGAGGGCGTCGACCTGTCGATGCAGTTCGTCGAGCGTACCGGCGTTGTCGATGATCTCATCCGCCCAGTTCATCCAGGCGTCAGGTGATGCCTGCCGTTCCATGCGTCGGTCGATGTCGTCTGGTATCCCGCCCCGCGCCACCGCTCGCTCGCGGCGCACCGATGCGGGCGCCCGGACCAGCACCCGGGTCCAGCTGCCGGCCGGGGCGAGCAGTACGGGGATCTCGACGACGAGATCGCCAGGCCGTTGGGCGAGCTCGCCGATGCGCCGCATGATGGAGGGATGGGTCATGCGCTCGAGCTCTGCAAGCGCCTCGGGATCGGCGAACACGATGCGGGCAAGGCCAGCGCGATCTATCGTGCCCTCGACGACGACGCTCGGCCATCGCCGTGCGACATCGTCGGCCACTGCCTCGCCGGGCTCGAGCAAGGCATGACCGATTCGGTCGGCTTCGACGACCGTGGCCCCAAGCATGCCGAACCGATGTCCCGCCGCACCCTTGCCCGCACCGATCCCGCCCCCAAGGAGGATGTGCACGTCGTGGTTGAGAACACTCGGTTCCGGCATAGAGCGACTGTACCCTGACCGCATGCGGGACTCGTGGGAGATTCGATTCGAGTGGATTCAATCGGTGCTTCAGTGGGTGTCACTCGTCGTCGGCGTCGGGTTGTCGGTCCTCGAATACGGAGCGACATCGGGTGTGATTGCGGCGTCGACGGCCCTGACCGCCTACACGGTGGCGATGCAGGCGATCCCCCAGCGCCAGAAGGACACACCGCTCGTCGGGGCGCTGCTGGCGCTGCTCGGCGTCGTGACCTCCTTGATGGCCGTCAGCCTCACCGGCGGGATCGACAGCCCCTTCCTCCTCTATCTCGCCGTACCGGTGTTCTTTGCAGCCGCTTTCCACGGCGGAGTCCTCAGTGGGTTCACGACGTTGGTCACCGTCGTTGGGCTCATCGCAGTGGTGGCCTCGGACATCGATGATCCCCTTTCCGTGAACCTGCTCCTCATGGTGGCGTTCTACATCCTCGTCGGCGTCACGTTCGCTCAGGCCCGTCGCATCCTCGTCGATGAGCCGCGGACGCTTCCGGGCAGCCCGCGCTTTGACCGCCTGGAGACCGCGCACCGCCTGCTGGGTGACCTGTCGAGCCTCGCCGGGTCTGCCGAGCTGAATCCCATCACCATCGGCCGGTCGGCACTGCGCGATCTCGCGGTCACCGTTCCCTACGCAGCGGGAGCCATCGCGATACGAGACGCCCCCGACGAGATCACCGTGGCCACGCGTGAGATCTCCGGTCCGGCGGGTGATCCGGTGGCCTATCCGATCGTCCTCAACGACACTCGGCTTGGAACCCTGACCCTCCGCCCCGTCGGCTCCGACCAGCTCTCGCGCTACGAATCGGAGATCGATCGAGCCATGCTCGGCGTTGCCCTCGCGTTCGACAACGTCCTACTGCTCCAGTCGATTGCTCATCGCGCCGTGCGCGAAGAGCGCGTCCGCGTCGCTCGCGAGCTCCACGACGACATTGGCCCATCGCTGGTCTCGATCGGCCTCGGCCTCGATCTCACCATCCAGCAGGCCGACCTCGAGGCGGAGACGCTCGAACATCTCACGTCGCTGCGCGAGACGGTCTCGGGTCTCGTCGACGATGTGCGCGCAACCGTCACCCAGCTTCGCTCGCAGCAGACCGGTAGCCTTCTCGAACACGCACAGTCGCTGGTCGCCGACGTGTCTCCGGACGGACCGTCGGTCGTCATCGATCTGGTCGAGCACTCCCTCCCGAAGGAGGATGCCATCGTGCAGCTCGCTGCGATCATGACCGAGGCGGTGCGCAACGCCGAGGAGCATGCGCAGGCGCAGACCATCCGGATCGAGGGCATCGTGGAGCGAGAGACCGGCGAAGTCCGCATTCGAGACGACGGTGTCGGCTTGGAGTACTCGGGTGACAAGCAGCATCGCTACGGCATGGTGGGTATGCAGGAACGCGCCGAATCGATCGGCGCCCGGCTTTCGGTCGTGTCATCGGCGAATCGCGGTACGACGGTGACGTTGGCCTGGGGTCCG
>JAHEEL010000069.1:0-1870 GCA_024640745.1 Actinomycetes bacterium | reverse complement strand
CGCTGCCCGATATCACCGTGGTCGGTGTTGCGACATCGGGACGAGAGCTGTCGAGCGTGCTCGATCAGGTCCGTCCCGATGTGCTGCTCGTCGATATCGAGATGCCGCACGGCACGGGTCTGGCCGTGCTCCGCTCGCGCGAAAGCCCGCCTCCCGCGCTCGTCGTCACCATGCACACCGACGACGAGCACCGCTCGCGAGCACGCGCAGCGGGTGCGGTCGGCTTCCTGTCGAAGGCAACACCCCTTCCGGACCTCGCGGCCTCCATTCGCGCCGCAAACGACGGCGTCAACCTGTTCGAGAGCGACGACTTCGCCGACGCCATCGCCCCCTATCGGGCGGCCAGACTCTCACCTGCCGCCGAGTCGCTGACGGCCCGCGAGCGGGAACTGCTTGCCTTGCTCGCCGGCGGCATTTCGCGCACGGAGGACCTGGCGGACGAGATGTACATCTCGCGCAAGACGGTGAAGAACCACCTGGCCAGCATCTACGTGAAGCTTCACGTCTCCGACCGTGCACAGGCGGCAGTCGAGGCCATTCGCCTCGGTCTCGACAAACCCTGACGTCGCGCGCCGTCTGAACGCGCGTAGGCCGATCGACCCATTCGTCGAGTTTGGTGCGATCGCCCTATAGATCAGGGCGGGCCCTGCCGATACAGTCGTCATTGGATCATCCCCGAAGGAGGTAACACATGCTTCGTCTTTGGACGGCCTTCCAGAGCCGGTTCATGAACGAGGAAGAGGGTGCAAGCATGGTGGAGTACGCTCTGCTCGTAGCACTCATCGCAGTCATCGCCATCGTGGCGGTCGCAATCCTTGGCCGCAACGTCAGCGGCAAGTTCAACGAGGTGGCCAACACGCTGAGCTAGCAACCGAGAGTCGATTGTTGAGAGCGGGGTCCATGGGGCCCCGCTCTTGCGCGTCACGACCTGCATCGCGGTGGCCACGCTGCCCGGAAGCCCACGCATCCGGACGGTGTCGGGGTGCACACGACACGCACCAGGAGGGCCCCGAGCTCATGTCGGGGCGGCAGGGCGAGGGCAACGCGGCCCCGGTGACATCCCACGATGGAGACGTGCCGCACCAGCCTCGGCGGGCCGCCTGAGACTTCAACCAACCGCCGGCGCCGCGTGAAGCGGCCGCGTCGACCGGCTGTCGGAAGTGCAGCCGGCTCTTGGGCGACTACTGGATCGATCTCGCATCGTTTCAACACGAGTGGCGCGGGAACACGGCCTCGAGAACGAAACGATAGGGGACCCGACCCGAACCAAGGCGTGAGGGTTGCCGACCCGCGATCTCGCCGCGGCGCGGGGGTACCGTCTCACGACAGCCGCGACGGCGCCGGCGTCGCGGGCGAACATGGTGCGAAGGGCCGGCCGGCTGCCCGTTGCGGGAAGCGCGACGACACCCGTCGGTTGCCGGCCAGCAGCAGGGGCGGCGCCTAGAACACGCTCGAGCTCATGATGTTGATCACGGCGGGGCCCAAGATCACGACGAAGATCGACGGGAAGATGCAGAGTACGAGTGGAAAGACCAACTTGACCGGTGCAGCGAAGGCCCGTTCCTGAGCTCGCTGACGCCGGCGCACGCGCATCTCGTCGGCCTGCACACGCAGCATTCTGGCAATCGACACACCGAATTGGTCGGCCTGAATGAGTGACAGAATGAACGTGTTGAGATCGTCCACGTCGGTTCGTTCCGACAGGTTCCGGAGCGCGACGTTCCGGGACACGCCCACGCGCGTCTCCTGAAGTGTTCGGGAGAATTCCCTTGCGAGCTCCCCGGGCACGTTCTGCACGACACGGCCCATCGCAGCCTCGAAACCGAGGCCGGCCTCGACGCTGATCACCAGCAGGTCGATGATGTCGGGA
>JAHEEL010000068.1:4182-10560 GCA_024640745.1 Actinomycetes bacterium | reverse complement strand
CTGGTTGAAGACGCCGAGGCGGCCGCAACCGAGGCAGAAGCACAGAACGAGGAGAACTGAGTGGCGAAGCAACGAGTCTACGAACTCGCTCGGGATCTCGGTCTCGAGTCCAAGGTCGTGCTCGCGCGCGCCCAGGAACTCGGGCTCGAAGTGAAGACCGCGTCGTCCGGTCTCGACGAGGACGCGGTAGCGCTCGTCCGCATGTCGTACGATTCGACCGCCGAACCGGAAGCGGCGGCCGACACCGGTATCGAAGCCGAGCCGGCCCCCGAACCTGCGGCGATTGTCGAGGTCGAGAGCGAACCCGAGGTCGAGCCGGAGACGGAGGCCGTCGAGCGCGTCGAAGCGCCGGTCGAGACTGAAGCCGAGGCAGATGACGAGCACGTGCTGCTCGTGGAGCCCGGTCTCACCACCCATGAGCTCGCGCGCATGATCAAGACCCGAACGGTTGAGATCGTCCAAGCCCTCATGGAAATGGGGGAGATGGTCCCAGCCGGTGGGACGATCCCGGTCGACGCGATCGAGCCGCTCGGCCGCAAGTTCGGCTACGAGCTCCTGGTTGCGGAAAGCGACGAGGAGGCCGTCGAGGATGCCGGCCCTGTGCATCACGTCGTCGAGTACGAGGATGACCCGGCGAGCTTGAAGCCCCGCCCTGCCGTCGTCACCGTCATGGGCCATGTCGACCACGGCAAGACGAAGCTGCTCGACACGATTCGCACCGCAGACGTTGTCGCGGGCGAAGCCGGTGGAATCACGCAGCATATCGGCGCCTACCAGGTGACGAGCGGCGGAAACCTGATCACCTTCATCGATACGCCGGGCCACGAAGCGTTCACAGCTCTGCGCGCTCGCGGAGCCGACGTCACGGACCTCGTGATCCTGGTTGTTGCCGCAAACGACGGTGTGATGCCGCAAACCATCGAGGCGATCGACCACGCCAGGGCGGCGGATGTTCCGATCATCGTGGCGATCAACAAGATGGATCTCGAGACCGCAGATCCCCAAGCCGTGCGGGCCGCGCTGACGCAGCACGGGATCGTTGTCGAGAACCTGGGCGGCGACGTTCCTGCGGTCGAGATCTCCGCGCTCAAGGGCGACGGGATCGACGATCTGCTCGAGATCGTCGCCCTCGTCGCCGAGGTTGAAGAGCTCACCGCCAATCCCAACGCGCCGGCGGTGGGGACCGTAGTCGAGGGCCAGCTCGAGGTTGGTCGCGGACCGGTGGCCACCGTCATCGTGCAGCGCGGCACGTTGAAACGGGGCGACGCGATCGTGTGCGGAACGGTCTCGGGGCGGGTGCGCGCCATGTACGACGAGCGGGGCAAACAACTGAAGAGTGCCGGCCCCAGTTCCCCGGTGCTTGTCTCGGGCTGGGGCGAGGTGCCGCTGGCCGGCGATATGTTCCAGGTGGTGAAGAACGAGCGGATCGCTCGCAAGATGGCGGAGGAAGAGACGGCACGCAAGCGGGGAGCGGAGCTGACGGTGCCCACCGCCACCGAACGGCTGACGCAGCTCCTCGAGACCCTGCGCACGTCCGACCACGCCGAACTCCGCGTCATCGTGAAAGCCGACGCGCACGGTTCGCTCGAGGCCATTCGCGATGCGGTCGCCAAGATCTCCCGCGAGGATGCCGCGGTGACGGTGATTCTCGGCGGGGTGGGCGGAATCACGTCGAACGATGTGATGCTTGCCGAAGCCTCCGAAGCATTGATCTACGGCTTCAACGCGCGGCCGGATGCTTCCGCTCGCGCCGCGGCGAAAGATGCCGGGATCGACATCCGGACGTTCTCGATCATCTACGAACTCCTCGACGATATCGAATCCATGCTCGTTGGCGAGCTTGCTCCCGACGAAGTCGAGTCGTTTCTCGGAGTGGCCGAGGTTCGCGCAACGTTCCGTGCCCCCCGGTACGGCCTTGTCGCCGGTTGCTACGTCACGGAAGGGACGATCAACCGCAACGCCCGGGCGCGTCTCGTGCGGGACGGCGTCGTTGTCTACGACGGCACGATTGCGTCCCTGCGGAGGTTCAAGGAGGACCAGCAGCAAGTCCAGGCCGGGTACGAGTGCGGCATCGGCTTGGCCAACTTCCGAGATATCAAAGAAGGCGACACGATCGAGTCCTACGAAGTCAAGGAAGTCGCCAGGACCTGATCCGGCGGCCATCCGCAAAGGAGGCGCAGGGTGTACGTCGGTGCCCTTCACATCGAACTGCGGATTCGCGGGATGCGGTCACTCAAGGAGAAGCGGCGCGTGTTGAAGCACCTTGCCGCCGACATCGGAAGCGCCCATCCCGTTGCCGTCGCCGAGGTGGATCACCAGGATCTCTGGCAGCGCGCCGACCTCGGCGTTGCTGTGGTCTCTGGGTCCCGCGGCCAGGTTGACCGCATGCTGATGTCGATCACCCGCGACCTTGACCGTCGACCGGAGATCGAGATCCTCGGTACCGGCCGCACCTATCTCCCGGAGGTGGGGGAGTGAGCCGCCCGGATAGCCCGCGCATGCGCAAAGTCAATGAACTGCTCCGAGAGGTGATCGCGGAGGCCGTCGGCGACCTCAAGGATCCCGGCCTCGGGTTCATCACGATCACCGGCGTCGATACGGCACCGGATCTGAGAAACGCCTTCGTCTACTACTCCGTGCTCGGGACCGACGAGGAGGTCGCCGAGAGCGCAGCGGCACTGAAGAGGGCGACCCCCCGCATCCAGTCCGTTGCGGGGCATCAAATCCGCATGAAGTACACCCCGAAGCTTGCGTTTCGGATCGACCCGTCGATCGGCGAGGGGCTCAAGATCGATCGACTGCTCCACGAGCTCGAAGAACCCAGGGAGAACGATGGCGCCGACTGAGCAGGACTGGGACGAAGCCGTCGAGGTGATCTCGGCGGCGGAGCGCATCGGCGTCGTCGGACACGTCCGCCCCGATGGCGATGCGCTCGGCTCCATGATTGCGCTCGCGCTCGCTGCCCGCGCCGCAGGCAAGGACGCCGTCGCTTCCTTCAGCGAACCGTTCATCGTCGGCCAGGAGTTTCACGTTCTGGACCAGACCGTCCTGGTACCGCCGTCGGAGTTCCCGGCCGATCTCGATCTGGCAATCGTGTGCGATACCGGAGTGCTCGACCGCGTCGGCTCCGTTGGGCCGGCGGTCGCTTCGGCGGATCGCGTGCTGGTGATCGACCACCACGTCACACCGGGGACCGTCGGCGATGTCCGGGTCGTCGATCCGGACGCCGCTGCGACGACACAGCTCGTGTTCGAGCTCCTGCAACACCTTGGCTGGGAGATCACCCGGCCCGTTGCCGACGCACTGTATGTGGGCCTCGTGACGGACACGGGCCGGTTCCAGTACTCGTCGACCACTCCTGCGGTCCATCGGATGGCCGCTCACCTGCTCCAATCGGGCGTTGAGCCGGCGCCGATCGGACAGGCGCTCTTCGAGGAGGCACCGTTCGGCTATTTCGGGGTCGTGGCAAACGTCCTTTCCCGCGCGCAACTCGATGCCGATGTTGGCCTTGTGTGGACGGTGCTCCGGCAGTCCGATATCAGTGAGTCCGGTATCGGGTGGGAGGCGGCCGACCAGCTCATCGACCTGGTCAGACTTCCCAGGGAGGCGGGCGTCGCCTGCCTGCTGAAGGAGGTCCAGTCCGGCGTGCTCAAGGGGAGCCTCCGATCGCGCGGCACCGTCGACGTCGCGGTCATCGCCACGGCGTTTGGTGGTGGCGGCCATCGGAACGCCTCCGGCTTCACGTCGGAGCTCGGCGTCGAAGCCACCATCGAGCGGATTGTCGGATTGATGTCGTGAGAAAGCAGGGGATCGGAGACGGGTTCCTGCTCGTCGACAAGGACCAGGGGTGGACGAGTCACGACGTCGTGGCGAAAGTACGTGGTCTGATCGGCGGCAAGGTAGGACATGCCGGCACGCTCGATCCTATGGCGACCGGTTTGCTCATTCTCGGCCTCGGCCGCAGCACGCGGCTGCTGCGCTACGTCCAGGGCTTCCCGAAGGAGTACCGGGCGACCGCTCAGTTCGGAGTCGCCACCGATTCGCTCGACGCCGACGGAGCCATTCTCGACCGTCGCCCGCTTCCCGTTTCGATCGAACAACTCGAGGCGGTGCTCGATCGGTTCCGCGGAACGATCATGCAAGTTCCCCCGATGGTGTCGGCGCGCAGGGTGGCGGGGAAGCGCCTCTATGAGCTTGCCCGAGCCGGCGAGGTCGTGGAACGCGAAGCCCGTTCCGTCGAGATCTACTCCCTCGATGTCGTGGCTTTCGCTCCCTCGGACTACCCAGAAGTGACGTTCGACGTCGTCTGCAGCACCGGCACCTATGTGCGATCGCTTGCCGACGACATGGCGCAGGCGCTCGGCGGCCGGGCTCACCTCAGCGCGCTCCGGCGCATGCGCAACGGTGCGATCGATGTAAGCGATGCCGTGCGAATCGAGGCGCTCGAGACGGCCGTGCGCGAGCAGACGATCCCCCGCCTGATTGCCGATCCTGCCGATGTTCTTTCGGGCATCCCCGCCCGAACCGTCGATCCTGACTTCGAGCTTCGGGCCCGCAACGGAGCGGCCATCCCGGTTGAGGCGCTCGCCGGAGGCGCTCCAGCCGCCGAATCAGGCCTCGTGCGCGTCGTCGCCGACGGTGTTCTCCTCGGCGTCTACCGCATCGACGGGTCGTCGGCGACGCCCGAGGTGGTCACCGCATGATCGTCTACCGGGGTGACCCGTCCGATTGGGAACCGCCGCCGCGCGGCGCCGCAGTGGCGATCGGGGTGTTCGACGGGGTGCACTTGGGCCACCGGCGCGTGCTCGATGCGCTCGACAACTGCGACCCGCACCTGGCAAGGACCGTCATGACGTTCGGGACCCATCCGGCAGCCATCCTCGCGCCGGACGGGGCCCCAAGGAGGTTGAGCACGCTTGCGCATCGCTTCGAACGCTTCCGGGAGGCGGGCATCGAATGCGTCGCGGTACTCGATTTCGACGAGGAGATGCGAGACATGGTCTCGGAAGCATTCGTCGATCGCTATCTGGTCGGCGGACTCGATGCGCGGTTCGTCGCCGTCGGCGAAGGCTTCCGCTTCGGTCGGGATGCGTCCGGAACGACCGACACCCTCGCGGAACTCGGGGCCGCTCGCGGGTTCGACGTCGAGGTCGTCCCCATCGAATCACTCAATGGCAGCGAGATCCGGTCAACCTCCATCCGCGAGCACCTCGAAGCCGGGGACGTCACCGGCGCCGCCGCCATGCTCGGCAGAGCATACGAGATGGAGGGAATCGTCGTTCCCGGCGACGGGCGCGGTCGTCGGTTCGGCGTCCCGACGGCGAATATCTCGTTCCCCGCCGTCCTGACGGTTCCGCTGCCCGGCGTCTACGCCGTCACGGCGATCATCGACGGAGCAGCCTATCCGGCGGTGGCCAACCTGGGGACTCGCCCCACCTTCGACGGGACCGATCAGGTGCTCGAGGTCCACGTGCTCGACCTCGATCGGGATCTGTACGGCAAGCACGTCAGGGTTCTGTTCGTCGAACGAATCCGCGATGAGCGTCGGTTCGCATCGGTCGACGACCTCCTCGCTCAGATCCGCTCCGACATCGCGACTGCAACGGCCGTGTTCGGCAAACGAACGTCTTGAATTCGAGTCTGGGACGTTGCATCGTGATGCCGTCCTCCGCGCCCCCCGGGATCGGATTCGAGTGTGCCGGGCGCCGTCTTTGCAGTCACCATTGCCTTCGTCACCTTCCTCTTCGGGAACCCAGAACCGTCGAACTCGGCGATGACCGGTACCCCACCGCCCCCACCTCCGGCGCCATCCGCCGATGTCGCCGTGCCGGATGCACCAGGGCGCGGGCTCGGCCTCTCGCAGACCAGCGTCCCCGATCCGCGGCGCAGCCCGATTCGGATCCCACTTGCCCCGGCGGGTGGCGCCGGTATCGGGGGAGCCGTCCTGGCAGGATCGGTGCTCGTCCGTCGTCGGCGGGGAGCCGGGTCGACGGAGCTCCGAGATCCCGTCTTCGTGTACGTGCCCGGGCACGGTGGCGACCCTCGCGGCTTCGACGACCTGGCTGCGATGATCGGGTTGGACCCGCAGGACGTTCGCGTCTTCGACTATCGCTGGGCCTGGCCCACCGGCGACACGATCGAGGCTTCCCAACGCGCGACCACCGACGATGCTGCCGATGCACTCGGGGCGTATCTCGCCGCCCTCGGGGCGGACGGCCGTCCTGTCTACCTCGTCGGACACAGCAAGGGCGGGGCCGTGATCACCGAGGTCGTGAGTCGCTGGGACGCTGTCCCGGAGATCAGCGTCGATGCCGTCGTCGGTGCGACGATCCTCGACCCGCCGATCTCCGGCGGGCCACTCGGCCTCTTCCAGAGCTT
>JAHEEL010000068.1:0-4172 GCA_024640745.1 Actinomycetes bacterium | reverse complement strand
CCACGGCGACACGGCCGACGACGGTTTGTTCTCCCCGGTGCGCTGTGGATGGACCACGTGCCACGACGTGCGCGACGGACTCGGCGAGCGTTCGGGAGTCGAGGTCGTGATTGTTCGCAACCCCGACGCCGGATTCACGAATTTTCGTGATCGGCCCGAACGCGTTCGCGTATACGACCTCGACGACCACGGCGGGAGCATGCTGAGCCGGTTTCCGAATCTCATCGGGATGTGGCGACGGATGGGGCAGGCGCACAACTCGGTCCTGCACAGCGAGACCGTCGCCGACTGCATTGCAGCCGAGGCCGAGAACCTTGGCTCATGCTCGTGGCCGTCGTCCCAAGTCGGCCGAATGTCAGGCGGAGGCGAGCGTCGGCAATGAGGGCGATCGGCATGCGCGGCCGTTGCGCTTCGTTTCCCCGTCGGATCGCCCGGCATCGGTAGTATCGCTGGCCCGATGATGCGAGATCCGGAATGAACGTGATTGTCGTCGGTGCCGGTGGTACCACGAGAGCCCTGCTGCGCCGC
Organism: Actinomycetes bacterium; assembly: GCA_024640745.1. Lineage (GTDB taxonomy): Bacteria > Actinomycetota > Acidimicrobiia > Spongiisociales > UBA5794 > JAHEEL01. The sequence goes on along the minus strand of JAHEEL010000068.1, from coordinate 3,644 downwards.
TTGAGCGCGCGGTGGGAGGTCGTGATCGTCGACAACGATCCCGATCGCCTCGCTCAGATCGGGACCGACCGAGAGATCACCCCGGTCGTTGGAGACGGGTCGAGCCGTCTCGTGCTCGAGCGGGCAGGGATCGAGGGCGCCGATGCCGTGGTCGCGGCGACCGACGACGACGACGTCAACCTCGAGGTGTGTCGAGCCGCGCGTGGGGCCGGCATCGAACGGGTTCTCGCGGTGCTCAACCGACCGGATCGCTCGTCGGACTATCGCGATGCCGCCGTCGTTTCGGTCTCACCTTCGGAACGGGCCGCCAGATTGCTCGAAGCACACCTCGAACCGCGGCGAGTGTCGTCGGCGCCGTTTGCGGATGGCCTCGCCGAGGCCGTCGAGCTGCGAATCGCACCGGATGCCTCGGTGCGCGGGACGGCGCTTCGCGACACCCACTCCGACACCTGGATCGTTGCCGCCATCCTCCGCGATGGCAACCTGATCATTCCGCACGGCGACACGCGATTCGAAGCCGGCGATCGAGTGACGGTAGTGGGGCACGCGCGCGACCTCTCGACGATCATCCGCACCTTCACGGCCGGCGAATCACGGTTTCCAACGAGCTTCGGCCAGCGCATTGCCGTCGCGCTCGGCAGCGTCACGGATGTGACGACGGCGCTCGAGGCAGCCTATCTGGTGCAGGCTTCGCAAGCCGCGGGATTGACCGTGGTACACCCGGACACCTCCGGCGCCGCCGATGCGGAACGATCCGAGGAGATCGACACACTGCTCGCAACGTTCGAAGACGAGATCAGCGGCGTTGACCTTCAGACGCGTCCGGTGACGGGATCGCTCACGGATGCCCTCGAGCAGCTCATCGCCGAAGAGAGCATCGGCCTCGTGTGCATTCCCGCTCCGAGCGGAAACCCCGTCTCCGAGCGGATCGCCGTGGTATCGCTCATCCGGCAGTACCACGACCTCGGCGTCGCTCTCCTGGTGTCTCGCGCATCGCACCCGTACGCGTCGATTGCGGTCCCGGCGCGAAGGACGACCGCGGGGGAGACGGCCGCGCGGTCCGGCATCGACATTGCCCACGACGCCGATCTCCCGGTGCTCGGTGTCGCGGCGGTATCGCCGACCTTCGTCGGCCGCGAGGAGGAAGCCGTCGACGCCCGGCGAGCGGCAACCTGGCTGCGCGAGGAGGCGGCGGTCCAGGGCGTACGTGCCGAACGCCGCGTGCTCCGGGGCAATCCCGTGCGGATTCTCGCCGAAGCCGCCGATGAGAGCGGGATCCTCGTGCTCGCTATGCCGGAGTCCCTACCGACGTACCTCAGACCGGGTCTCGCCGCCTACGTGGCGCGGGCTGCCACGTCGTCGGTGTTGCTGGTTCCCCGGCAACCGCGATCGTGATTGCGCTGGCGGATGCCGGGGAGGTGGTGCCGGGGGCAGCCACGTTCCTCATCATCGGAGCGGGGGCCTTCTCACTGCCGATCCTCGCCCGGTGGATGCGGGTCCCGTCGGTCGTTGTCGAGATCGTCTACGGGCTCATCGTGGGCCCGTCGGTGCTCGGACTCGTCGCCATCGACGCGGCGAGCGAAGGCTTCATCTTCGTCCTTGCTGAGATTGGCCTGCTGCTGCTGATGTTCCTTGCCGGTTTCGAGATCGACTTCGGCCGTCTCGAAGGGGAGGGTCGGGGTCCGATGATGGTCGGGCTGCTCTACTTCTTCGCCGTCTCGGCGGCAGCTTGGGTGGGGTTCAGCTTCGTCGGCCTTGCGTCGGTCGAGCAGCACCTCTTCATGACGCTTCTCGTCGCTGCTGCGAGTCTCGGCATCATCGTCCCGGCACTTCGCTCGGCCGGAACGTTGGCAACGAGGCAGGGCCAGGTGACGCTCGTTGTTGGAGCAATTGCCGAGTTTGCCGCGGCCACCGGCCTCGTGCTGCTCGGAGTGTGGGTGCAATACGGCTACGGACTGCGGCTTCTTGCGGTTCCGATGTTCGTTACGGTCGTCACGATCGCGTTGTTCGCGATGCGGCGGGTTGCGTGGTGGTACCCCAATCAGGCCGAGCGGCTCTTCGAGTCCGAGGATCCCGACGAGATGGGCATCCGCGCCAGCCTTGCACTGCTCTTCGTCTTCGTCGGATTGTCGCTTGCGCTCGGGATCGAACCCATCCTGGGAGCGTTCTTCGCAGGTGCGGCGTTCGCGTTCGTGTTCCGCAACCCGGGTGCGCTCGAAACGCGATTGAGCGGCATCGCGTTTGGCTTCTTCGTCCCGGTGTTCTTCATCAGCGTCGGAATCCGCTTCCCGCTCGACACGCTTGGCGATCCCGACGTGCTCGCCACCGCCGCGGCCGTGATCGTGGTTGCGATCGTCGCAAAGCTCGTGCCCAGTCCGTTGCTCGTGGTCCGTCGGCTCAGCGTGCGTGAGGCGGTGGGCTCCGGGGTGTTGCTGTCGGGGCAGCTCTCGGTCACGATCGCCCTCGCCGAGTTCGGGGTCCAACTCGGGATCCTGGACGAAGGGCTCGAGGCCGGCGCGATCCTCCTCGTCGGCGTGACGGCGGTCGGTGTACCACTCGTCTACCGCCTCTTCGCCCCAAGCACCGGCGAGCCTGCCGTGCCGACCGCCAAGCCGTGATTCGAGGAGGATTGGGTGGTTAGCACCCGGGGTCGCTATGCTCCTGACCGGGCAATCGCCCGCGTACTCTGTCGCGAAGGAAAGTACCCTCGTGAACGACACTCAAACCGTCGTCGATGAATTCGGCACGCACGCTACGGACACCGGTTCGCCGGAGGTTCAGGTCGCGTTGCTCACCGAACGCATCAACCATCTCACCGAGCATCTGAAGGTCCAGAAGAAGGACCACCACAGCCGTCGCGGGCTGTTGATGATGGTCGGCAAGCGCAGGCGACTCCTCCGGTACCTCCACGACCAAGATGTGGAGCGCTACCGGTCGCTCATCGCGAAACTGGGATTGCGTCGATAGCGCACGAGGAGGCGGCTTTCGGGCCGCCTTCGGCGTATTCGATGCTCCCGCGTAGACCAACGCGGTGGTACCAGTTGTCAGTGGATGGGCCTCGGCTCTGTCGAGACCTGCTCACTGCCAATTGGTCGCCGCTCCAACCAAGGAGAGATCCAATTGGCTGAAACTGCCATTCGTGGGCTCGTCGGTGATGTGGAAGTCGAATTCCGCGCCGGTGAACTCGCCCAACTCGCCGGCGGCGCCGTTACGGTGCGCGTCGGAGATACTGAGGTTCTCGTCACCGCAACCGCATCGACGCGGCTGCGGGAGGGCGCCGACTTCTTCCCCCTGACCGTCGACGTCGAAGAGCGCATGTATGCCGTGGGCAAGATCCCCGGCTCGTTCTTCCGTCGTGAGGGACGCGCAACCGAGAAGGCCATTCTGACCTGCCGCCTCATCGACCGTCCGCTCCGCCCGAACTTCCCAAAGGGCTACCGCAATGACACTCATGTCGTCGCCACCGTCCTGTCCGCCGACCTCGTCAACGCCTATGACATCCCGGCGCTCAACGGCGCCTCCGCGGCGCTGACGCTGAGCGCACTGCCCTTCGATGGCCCGATCGGCGCTGTCCGGCTCGCGCTCATCGACGGCGCGTGGGTTCCGTTCCCGACCTACGACCTGCTCGAAGACGCGGTGTTCGA
>JAHEEL010000233.1 GCA_024640745.1 Actinomycetes bacterium | reverse complement strand
TCCAGTACCGCGACTCGGCGTACGGCTCGCCGACGTAGGCCGGAAACTCGTCCTCGCATCGGGCGTTGATCCACTCGTAGAGTGGATCCTCCCCTGGATAGCCGGACTCAAAGGTGTCGACATCCACCGTGGCGAAGAGCTCTGAGCTGTGAAGCTCCGAGCAGTCGATGATCGGAACCGTTGAGATCTCGTCGGTATCGCCGGCATCGAAGCAGTCCCCCACTGCAACGTCCTCGATCGATTCGCGCCCGTCGAACACCGAGACGAAGAACCCGATACTGAAGATGCCGAACACGACCAGGGAGAGCACCGGCTTGATCCATGTCGTGGACATGGTGCTTCTTGGGGCGGGGTCCGGCCGCGACTGCCACTCCGCGCTCGGTGTCGACCAGATGTCTCGCTTGGCGTCGGGCGGCGGTGGCGGCGTCTGCAGCGTCTGCTGGGCGGTATCGGGCGTGACGGCTTGCTCCTGTTCCATGGCCAGCAAGCGAATGCGTTCGGCGAGGGGTGTGGAGCCGGCGGCGCCAACAGCAGACGGAGGCGAGCTTGGATCCGGCGTTGGAGGTTGGGGTTCGTCGTCGAGAGCCCAGTCGGGCAGCGCGCTCATCCCGGCTCGCGGTCCTCTCGTCGAAGGATCAATCGACGGCGAGGCGGCCGCTACGGGCCCGGGAGTCGCAGCAGGCTCGGGGGTGGCCTCCGCCTGCGCCTCGGCGAGCGCCTCAGCGATCGCAGCGGCCGACAGGTCGTCCCCATCCGGGCCATCGTCGCTGCGGGCGCCGGCTGGATTCTCGTTCGTTCCGTCGTCCGTACTGAGGAGATCATCATCCGAAGCGTCGGGTTCGTCGTCCGAGTAGAGATCCCCATCCAGGACGCGCCGGCGGGCTTCGCGCAGCAGGTCGTCGCTCGACAGCGGTCTGCCTCGGTCACCAGTCATTCGATTCTCCTGAGACTGCTCCCGCAATATCGGCAGGTCGCTTGCCGAACCAAAACGAAAAATCGTGTTCGTCGACCAGAACCCTCGAGTCGGTTGTCTCTTCGTCGCCTTCGGCGGGCGGAGCTAGGTCGCAACCAGGTAGGCCGTCGAGGCGAGGCCGACGACGATCCCTGCCGCCATCGGCACGGCGTAGGTGAACCGCTCCCGCTTCGCGAGCGACCATCCGAGGGAATTCGTCGAGGTGTAGAGCAGCGCTCCGGTGCCGATAGCCGCCACGGATGGACCCCAGCCGGCGTCGACCAAGAGACCGGACGCACCGAGGACCAAAGCTCCCGCCGTTCCGTATTCAGCGAGCCAATGCGGAACGAGGAGCGACCCATCGCCGCCTTCTCGGGCGCGCAGCAATCCCTTTGAACGGTCTACGTAGCCGCTCGACGCGATATCCCGCGTCCACACCCCGGCAATCGCCACACCCATCACGATCATCATGATCGGAATGATCACATCCATGCGGAACTCCCTTCGCCGGTCCGGGGCCAAGCGATGCAGACTCGATCCCATTCTCGCGGGACACGAGACTCGCACCGCGCACCAAACGCGTGCTCCTCGACGCGCCACTCGCGGCAACGCGCCGCAGCAGCTGTTCGAGTCGGCTTCCGACCTTCCCGTGGGGAGTCTTCAGGAGGTGGCGAATGCCTCCGGCGGGAGCTCTCGCGCGCCGCTCTCGATACCGCCAACGATCACTCCGGCAACGAAGCCGGGATCGAGACCGGCCGGCATCGCCGGAGCCGCGCCGGAGATCGGACGCTGCGCCAGGCCCGTCTCCGTGTGTGGCGGGCGAGCGTCGAGGACGGTGATTCCCTGCCGCCGAAGTTCGCGCCCGAGTGCGAGCGTGGCCGCGCTCAGGCCCGCCTTCACCGCCGAGTAGGCAGCCATTCCTGCGGTCGGGCGTTCGGCGACCACACCGCTGATGTTGACGACGAATCCGCCCTGCAGGTGTGGGAGCGCGCTGCGGATCACCCGCAGCGGTCCGACCAGGTCGGTCGCGACGAGCTCATCGAGTGCGGCGTCGCTGAGGTCCTCGAGCGGCCCGAACGCCACCACTCCGGCGGCATTGACGACTCCGTCGAGACCACCGAGTCCGGCCACAGCGGTTCGAACGACGTGATCGACGTGGTGCGGCTCTTGAAGGTCGAATTCGACCGACGGCACATCAGGAGCGAGCGCCGTCGCCTGCTGCTGGAGTCGAGCGCGATCGCGGGCGGCAAGCATCACCTTCCCCCCGCGGTCGAGCAGGCGTTGAGCGATCAAGTTCCCCAACACGCCCGAACCGCCGAGCACCAGCGTGCGCGCCCCGTTGAGATCTCGAGATGGCATGCATGCTGGATAGTGGTCACCGTCGGCTAACCGATGATGCATCCGTCGAAGCGCTCTGCTCCGAAGGATGAGAAACGCTTCAGGGAACCACTATGAGCAATTCACCAACCACGGCATCGTCCAGCCCGAACACTCTCTGGCGTCGCATCACACCTTTCCACAAGGTCAAGATGGTCTTCCTGCTCGCCGCCCTCTTCTCGTTCGCTCTCTCCGTCACCCTGTGGTTCTTCGTCGACCGCGAAATGGGCCTCTTCGTCGGCCTGTGGGTACCTTCCCTGCTGGCGCTGGGTGCGCTTGTGCTCGTCGGTGAGGACGACGCGCCATGAGCGAGGGACTTCTCTTCGCCATCGGATCCGTGATCTTCATCTTCGTCAGCGCGGCCATTCTCTTCTTCGGGTACGCCCGATTCCAGGAGATCTACCTCCGTGATCAGGATCTCGGGATGGTGGCGGAGGAATCCGGCCTCGACATCGCCACCCCAACTGCGCCGAGCGGCGATTCCACGTGATTCCGCCGTCAACTCGTCACACGAGACACTCGAGCACCGCCCGGGAAGCGGTCAAACCAGAGGTGTAGGCGCCCTCGACCCTGGCGCCCGCGAAGAGCTCACCCGCGAGCACGACTGGGGCGGCCGCATCGACGAGACATACTGCGCCTTCGCGCAGTGATCGCGGTTGCGCATAGCGCCACCGATGCGGGCGCGCATCGACCACCGAACCGGCGTGGTGGGGACGGGCCGCATCGA
>JAHEEL010000067.1 GCA_024640745.1 Actinomycetes bacterium | reverse complement strand
GGTGGCCCGGGCGGTGCCTCCGCAGCCTTCTGGCTCGCGCAGCGCGGCGTCGATGTGCTGCTCGTCGAGAAGAAGCACTACCCCAGAGAGAAGGCGTGCGGGGACGGCCTGACGCCGCGAGCGGTCCGTCAACTCACGGACATGGGTTTCGACTTCGACCGCCCGGACGTCCATCGTATTGTCGGCCTCAGGTCCTACGCCGGCGACGTGATGCTCGAAATGCCCTGGCCGGAGCACTCCGTCTATCCGAACTGGGGTGCGACGCTGAGGCGGTCGGATCTCGACGGCCGGGTCGCCGGTATTGCCGCTTCGGCCGGCGCAACCGTACTCCAGGGAGTCGAGGCGGTTGCCGTGGTCGACGGCGGCGAGCTGACCGCCGTCGAACTCCGCAGAAAGGGCCAGGAGCCCGAGATCGTCGAGCCCGAATACGTCGTTGTAGCCGATGGGTCCCTGTCGCGCTTCGGGCGGAAGCTCGGCACCGAGCGGCGCCGCGACTATCCCTTCGGTCTCGCCGTGCGCGGCTACTGGAAAAGCCCGAATTCGACCGACGGGTTCATCGAGAGCCAGCTCGATATTCGGGACCGGCAGGGCCGAGCCATGCCGGGCTACGGCTGGGTGTTCCCTATGGGGGACGGCACCGTCAACATCGGTGCAGGGCTCGTGTCTACCTTCAAGGGATGGAAGGACATCAACACGAGTCGGATACTCGACGCTTATCTCGCGGAGCTCCCAGATCATTGGCACGTCGGACCGGATCCGGTGACTCGTCCGATCGGCGGCAAGCTGCCGATGGCATTCTCCGTGGGCCCGAAGACCGGGAGGAACTGGATCGTTGTCGGCGATGCCGCTGGAGCGGTCAATCCGTTCAACGGGGAGGGGATCGACTACGCCTACGAGACGGGGCGCCTCGCCGCGAGCCTGATAGCCGAAGCGATCGCCGCCGGCGATCCAACGGTGCTGGCCACCTACGACGACGCGCTGTCTGCCGAGTACGCCGCCTATCACCGTGTGGCCCGGATCTTCGTTTCGGCGATTGGGAACCCGTCGATCATGCGGACGCTCACAACGGTCGGCATGCGGTCGCGCCCGCTGATGGAGTGGGTGTTGAAGGTGATGGCGAACCTGCTCGAGCCCGAAGAACGCGGAATGTCCGAGAAGGTCTATGTGGCCGTCGAACGAGCGCTGGAGCTCCCCGGGGCCCGCCGGATCAAGGCCTAGTCAGGCCGCGGCGAGCCTGGAACGCGGCGTACCCGGAACGCCACACCACCAGCGCAGCTCCGTTCACTGCGATCGTCACGAGGATGAACGTGGCGGAGACGTTCACGTCGAGCAGGAGGCCGCGAAGGAACCCGGCGGCCGGCGCGGCAACCGCCCACGCCAGCGCGACCTGCCATACCGCGGTCCACCGAGTGAGCACCGCTGTCGAGAACACTCCAAACCAAGGACCCACGATTCCCCAGGCCGCGAGCGCGCCGAGCGTGGTGACGACGAGGCGGCCGGTGTCGCCGAGGGTCGAATGCGTCGCGAACCCGATCGCGGTGAGCACGGCCAAGACGACGACATCGCCGCCGACGGCCCATCTCAGCAACCCGCGATCTGCGATTTGGATCATGTTGAAGGAGGAGGGTAGGGGGCACCGGGAAAGACCATGTTTGTGCGATTCGAGCTCTCATACACTCCCTCCGCGGCGCGCCGGCGTTCGGCCGGTGTTCGAGCCTCCGCTACTGCGTGACAGAGGCCCGAACCCGGATGCTCGTTCGCGGTTTGGCAAGTTGCTGGAGGACCGTAGACTCTCGCCCTGCACATGGATCTAGCTGCGTATCTACCGATCGCTTTGATGTTCCTCCTCGGACTTGGGTTCGCGGTGGTGTCGTTGCTCCTGTCATGGAAGCTCGCGCCCAACAACCCGACGCCGGAGAAGCTCGCTCCGTATGAGTGTGGGATCGTCCCACTTCAGGAACCCGCCGAGCGATTTCCTGTGAAGTTCTACCTGGTCGCGATGCTGTTCGTCATCTTCGACGTCGAGATCGTCTTTCTCTTCGCGTGGGCGGTCCGCATGGACGAGTTTGGTTGGGCGGGGATCGCCGCGGTCGGTCTCTTCATGATTCTGCTCATCGAGACGCTTGGGTACGTCTGGAAGCGCGGCGCCCTCGATTGGAACGTCGCCACCCGTGCGCGGTATCGCCGGGTGGTTGCCCCGGACGCCCCGATCGAGGAGGCCGCCTAGTGGCCGGCGAGACCAGTAACCCGAACTTCCTCCTCACGACCCTGGAGAAGGGCGTGAACTGGACGCGCACGCGCTCGATGTGGCCCGCGACATTCGGACTCGCATGCTGCGCCATCGAGATGATGGCGACCGGTACAGCGCACTACGACATCTCTCGATTCGGCATGGAGGTCTTCCGTGCCTCACCTCGCCAAGCCGACCTCATGATCGTGGCCGGCCGTGTGTCGCAGAAGATGGCGCCGGTTCTTCGGCAGGTCTACGACCAGATGGCCGAGCCCAAGTGGGTCATCTCGATGGGTGCGTGCGCATCGACGGGCGGCATGTTCAACAACTACGCGCTCGTTCAGGGCGTCGACGAGATCGTTCCCGTCGACGTGTACGTCCCCGGCTGCCCTCCGGGGCCACAGTCGCTCCTGCACGGCATCCTGACGCTGCAAGACAAGATCATGTCCGGCGAGATCACACGTGCCCGAGGACTGATCGTTTGATGAGTGACGAATCGATCCCGCAGGACGAATCACTCGAGGCGCAGGCAGCCGTCGAAGCTTCGCCCGCTCTCGAGCTGCCCGGCGACCCGATCCTGGTCGAACTCGCCGCCGCTTTCCCATCGGTCTCGTTCACGTCGTTTGAACCGCTGAGCGGTCCCCGCCAAGACACCGCGATCGTCGACCGCGACGAATTGCTCGCCTTTGTGCAGGCAGTGAAGGACGCTGGTTTCGAGACGTTCATCGACCTTTGTGCGGTCGACCACCTCAACCGGGAACCGCGCTACGACGTCGTCACCATTCTGCTCTCGATGGAACACGCAAAGCGCTTGATCATCCGCGTCGGCGTCCCGGGAGAGGATCCGACCATTCCGTCGATAACGTCGATCTACGCCGGTGCCAACTTCTACGAGCGCGAAGCCTGGGATCTGTTTGGCGTCATCTTCGAAGGCCATACCGATTTGACCAGGATCCTGCTTCCCGACGAGTGGAGCGGGCATCCGTTGCGCAAGAACTACAGCGTTGGCTCGGTGCCGGTGCAGTTCAAGGGATCGTTCAAGTCGTCATGAGCGATACGACCCGCACCCCCGAGGGCGAGACTCCCGCCCCTGCGGCCGACCGGCCCGCGGACGAAACAAACGGGCGGCTGGATGCCGACGGGCGCCGCCGCGAGCACGAGATCTGGGTTGCAGGCACGGAAGAGCCGGATTGGATCACCAACGCCACGGATGAGGGCGCTCAGGAGATGCTGCCCCGTGATCTCGATCCGGCAGTCTCCGTCCAACGGGGCGTCACCGTCACCGACGACTACCTAGAGGAAGAGATGATCGTCGACGACGAGCGACAGATCATCAACATGGGTCCGCAACACCCGGCAACGCACGGCGTCCTCCGTCTCCACATGGAGCTCGAGGGTGAGACGGTGCGGCGGGTGAAGCCCATCATCGGATACCTCCACACCGGGATGGAGAAGACGGCCGAGACGCTGCCCTACATGTCGGGCGGAACCAACGTGACCCGAATGGACTACCTCTCACCGCTCAACAACGAGCTCTGCTACGCGCTCGTCGTCGAGCAACTGCTCGGCGTCGAGATTCCGTCGAGGGGCCAGGCCATTCGGGTTCTGATGACTGAGTTGAATCGGGTCTCGAGCCACCTCATCTGGCTTGCGACCTTTGGGATGGACATCGGCGCGCTCTCGATGATGATCTACGGCTTCCGCGAGCGTGAGGCGATCCTCGCGTTCTTCGAGAAGGTGACCGGGCTTCGGATGAACCACAACTACATCCGCCCGGGGGGAGTCGCCGCCGATCTTCCCGACGGTTGGGAAGACGACGTCGAGGGCATCTTCGATGTCGTGCGAGCCGGGCTGGACGATTACCAGGACCTCCTGAACGGTAACCCGATCTTCCTGGACCGGACCCAGGGCGTCGGCGTCATCACGCCGAAGGAGGCTCATCAATACGGCGTGACCGGTCCGATCGCGCGCGCCGCAGGCATCAACTTCGACCTGCGGAAAGTGTTCCCGTACAGCGGCATCGAGCAATACGACTTCGACGTGCCGCTTGGTAAGCACGGCGATGTGTTCGATCGCTACCTGGTGCGTACCGAGGAGATCCGGCAATCGCTGCGGATCGTGGAGCAGGTGCTCGAGACGATGCCGGGCGGCGACTACCGAACCGACGACCGGAAGGTGACACCTCCGCCGCGCAAGCGCATTGACGAGTCGATGGAAGCGTTGATCCACCACTTCAAGCTGTTCACCGAGGGCTTCAAGGTCCCAGTCGGTGAGGCCTATCAAGCGGTCGAGTCGCCCCGCGGCGAACTCGGCATGTACCTCGTGTCGAAGGGCGCTGCAAAGCCGTGGCGGCTTCACGTCCGTACCCCGTCGTTCGCAACCGTTCAGTCGCTGCCGGTGATGATGACCGATCTCATCGTCGCCGACGTCATCGCAACGCTTGCATCACTCGATCCGGTGCTGGGAGACGTCGACCGATGATCAGCCACTGGAGCCACGAGAATCAGCAGCGGGCGCAGCAACTGCTCGATGCATACCCGGAGAAGCAATCCGCCGCCATGCCGTTGCTCTACCTCGCGGCGCATGAGCACGGCTACGTGTCGGACGACGCCATGCGCGAGGTTGCAGCGTTGACCGGCCTCTCGTCGGCACAGGTCCAGGCCGTCGCGTCCTTCTACACGATGTACAAGCGCGCCCCCGTCGGGCGGTATCTCGTATCGGTGTGCACGTCCATCTCCTGTTACCTCCGGGGCGCCGACGACGTGTTGGCGGCGATCGAGGACGAAGCCGGTGTCCTGGACGGTGAAACGACGCCGGACGGCGAGATCTCCGTCGAACATGTGGAGTGCAGCGGTGCCTGCGGCGGCGCGCCGGCCGTCTCGGTCAACTGGGAGTTGATCGAAGGGCTCGGACAGGACAAGGCCCGCGACCTGATCAAGTGGTTGCGCGACGCGAAACCGGCGGTCGTCCTCGGCGATGAGATGCAGTTGCTGTTCGGCGGTCGCAAGTCCTTCGACTGGGGGCCGCCCGAGAAGGAGGGCGCGATCGTGGCCCTTCCCGCCTTCGCCCCTTACGGCACGGCAAAGGCGGAAGGCGAATGAGCGTCGACATGACCTCCAAGATCTTGCTCTCCCGGATGGAGTCGTACCCGGCGGACTCGCACACGCTCGAGCGCTACCTCGACACCGGGGGCTACGCGGCGTTCCGCACGGCGCTCGAGAAGATGAAGCCGGAGGACGTCGTCGCGGAGGTCAAGGCTTCGAACATCCGAGGCAGAGGCGGTGCATCGTTCCCCACCGGTGTGAAGTGGGGGTTCCTCCCGCCGGACACCCGGCCGCGCTACCTCGTCATCAACGGAGACGAGTCGGAGCCGGGGACGTTCAAGGATCGGATGCTGCTCGAACGCGACCCACACCAGTTGGTGGAAGGCATCGCCATCTCGTCCTACGCGCTCGACGTCACGCACGCGTTCGTGTACATCCGGGGCGAGTATCCCAAGCCCGCGCGGCGACTTCAGAGGGCGATCGACGAAGCGTACGAGGCCGGCTTCCTCGGCGAGGACATCCTCGGCTCGGGATTCGATCTCGATGTGACCGTTCATCTCGGCGCCGGGGCCTACATCTGTGGTGAGGAGACTGCGCTCCTTTCGAGTCTCGAGGGACGCCGGGGCGAGCCGCGAATCAAGCCGCCTTTCCCGGCCGTCGAAGGTCTCTATGCCAAGCCGACGATCGTCAACAACGTTGAGACCATCTCGAACATCCCGTGGATCGTTGCCAACGGCGGCGCGGAGTACGCAGCGATCGGACCGGAGACCTCCTCGGGCACTCGCGTGATGTCGCTGTCGGGCCATCTGAAGAACCCGGGCGACTACGAAATCGTCGCCGGGATGACCTGGCGAGAGCTCATCTACGACGTCGGTGGTGGAATCCGCGACGATCGCGAGCTCAAGGCATGGGTGCCGGGCGGGGCCTCTGCTCCGTGGTTCGTGCCGAGCGAACACCTCGACACCCCCGTCACGATCGATGACATCGCGAACAACGGCTCGATGATCGGTTCCGGGGCGGTGATCGTGATGGACGACTCGACCAACGTCGTCGGGGCCGCGCACCGACTCGTCCGCTTCTTCTCCCACGAGTCGTGCGGTCAGTGCACGCCGTGTCGCGAAGGCACGACCTGGCTCGAGCGGATCCTGAGCCGCATTCTCGACGGCTACGGCCGCCCTGAGGACATTGGCCTGCTTCTCGATGTCTCCGACAACATCAGCCCCGGGCTCGCGTGGCCGCCGGCCATGACCACCATCTGCCCGCTCGGCCCGTCGGCCACCGCTCCGGTTGTCTCGATCATGCGCTACTTCCGCGACGAGGTCGAGGCCATGATTCCCGGTCTTTCCCATGCAGCCGCGAGCGCAGCGAATGCGGAGAGCACGGAGGCCGCCGGTGACTGACGAGCGCACCACGGTGACGATCAACCTCGACGGAGTGGACATCGAGGTCGATGCCGGCCGGCCACTCATCGATGCCGCCCAGGCGGCGGGGACCTACATCCCGCGCTTCTGCTACCACCCCCGCATGAAGGCTGTCGGGATGTGCCGCGCCTGTCTCGTCGAAGTCGAGGGCCCCCGCGGAAGCGCCATCGTGCCGGCATGCACGATGCCGGTCAGCGAGGGCATGGTGGTCCATTCCAAGTCTGAGGTCGCGAAAAAGGCACAGGAGGGTGTCCTCGAGTTTCTGCTGATCAACCACCCCCTCGACTGTCCCGTGTGCGACAAGGGCGGCGAATGCCCCCTCCAGGACCAGGCCTTTGCCTACGGGCCGGGGGAGTCCCGGTTCGTCGAGGAGAAGCGTCACTTCGAGAAGCCAATCGAGATCTCCGACTTGATCTTGCTCGACCGCGAGCGGTGCGTCCTCTGCGCCCGGTGCACCCGGTTTTCCGACGAGATCTCCGGCGACCCGCTCATCGAATTCAAGGACCGCGGCAACTACGTGCAGGTGATCACGTTCCCAGATGAGCCCTTTGCGTCGTACTTCTCCGGCAACACCGTGCAGATCTGCCCGGTCGGTGCGCTCACCGCCAAGGCCTACCGGTTCAAGGCTCGCCCGTGGGACATCGACGCGGTCGAATCGGTGTCGTTCGTCGACTCGGTTCAGTCGAGGATCTCGCTTCAGACGAGCCACAACGAGATCATTCGGATCTACGGCGTCGACAACGACGCCACGAACCACGGCTGGCTCTCCGACAAGGACCGCTTCGTGCACGACCACGGCCAGTCGCCGGATCGGATCACCACACCGCTCATCAAGGACGGCGACGAATTCCGGCAGGCCACCTGGGCGGAGGCAATCAGCCGGGTTGCCGATCGCCTTGCGGCCTACGACGCCGCCGAAGTCGCCGGCCTCGGCGGCGCGCGATCCACGAACGAAGACGCCTATGCGTTCTCCAAATTCATGCGGACGGCCATCGGCTCGCCCCATCTCGACGCGCAGCTCGCCGACGGCCTCGATCCCGCATTCGCCGTGGGCGTGACGCCGCGGGCTGAGATCATCGACCTCGAGTCGGCGAAGACGATTCTCCTCTGGGGGCCCGACCTCAAGGAAGAGCTCCCGGTGCTGTATCTGCGGGTTCGTCGCGCTGCGACCGAGCTGGGTGCGAATCTCGTAGTCGTTCATCCGCGCCGCACGGGTCTCGACGACGTGGCTTCTCACACCATACGGTACAAGCCGGGCACCGGACCCGACGTGCTGCGCAAGCTCGCGGCCGGCGACGGTGGATACGCCGATGTGCGCGCATCTTTGAACGACGGTCCCGTGGTCGCACTCGTCGGCCGCACCGGCCTGGCCGAGGATCCCGCCATGGCGGAAGCGGTTGCCGCCTTCGCCGTCGGCCTCCCCGATGCCAGAATCCTCCCGCTCGTCCGCCGCGGCAACGTGTTCGGTGCGCTCGACATGGGCGTGGCACCGACGCTCCTCCCCGGGAGAGTCGCGCTCGATGACGGTGCCGCCCGGACGGCTCTCGAAGCGGACTGGGGGCCGATCCCCGCAGGGCCGGGCATGGATGCAACGGCGATTCTCGAGGCGCTCGCCTCCGGCACGGCCAAAGCGCTCGTCCTCAACGGCGCCGACCCGGCGCGCGATCATCCGCGGCCTTCGATCGCCTCCGCCGCCCTCGACGCGGCAGATTTCGTCGTCGCGCTCGAGATGTTCTTGTCGGACTCCGGCTCTCACGCGGATGTGATCCTCCCGGTGGCCGGCCTCGGCGAGGTCGAAGGCACCGCGACGAATCTCGAGGGGCGCGTTCAGAAAGTCAGCAGGATCGTTGCGCCCGCCGGCACGTCCCGGCCGGTGTGGTCGATCCTCAACGACGTTGCCGACGCCATGGGCGCCGACCTGGGCTTCCCGACGGCGGAGGCGGTCGGCGAAGAGATCGCTCGAGTCGCACCGGCGTACGCAGGCGTGAGCTGGGAAGGCCTCACGTGGGGACGCGGGCGTGACGGGATCGTGCTCCCGGGAGCGGACGGAACACAGCCGCTCGAAGTCACGCCGACCGATCCGGGGCTGCCCGTTACCTCGGGGCATCTGGCCCTGCATGCGGCACGGGTCCTCTACGACGACGGGGTCATCGTCCGTCACAGCACGGGGATTTCCCGTCTCGCAGCGCATGGCGCTGCCCATCTCCATCCGCGTGACGCCTCGCTGCTCGCAGTCGTCGACGGCGATGAGGTCGTCGTCCACGGCGACGGCGACGTGCAGCTGCCCGTGGTCATCGATCCGACACTCGCCGAGGGCACGGTGTACGTGCCCTTCAATCTCGCCGGTACGGCGGCGCTCGGTGCCGTGCCCACGGTGCGGATTGATGCCGTCCGAGGGGGTGACACCTGATGGAGGACTTCATCGTCGCCGCGATCAAGGTTCTGATTGCCTTCGCCTTCCTCTTCGGCGTTGTGATTCTCCTCATTTGGGTGGAGCGCCGGTTGGTGGCCTTCATGCAGAATCGTCTCGGACCCACCCGAGCGGGACCTTTCGGGATCCTGCAGACGCTCGCCGACGGCATCAAGCTCATGTTCAAGGAGTCGATGACTCCGGACCGTGTCGACGTCGTGCTCTACCTCGCCGCGCCGGTCATGGCGCTCCTACCGGCACTCATGATCTTCCTCGTGATCCCCGTCGGCGCTCCGATCACCATCGGCGACACGACGTACACGCTGCAGGGAACCGATCTCAACGTCGGCATCCTCTACATTCTTGCCCTCTCGTCGATGGCGGTGTACGCGATCACCTTTGCCGGATGGTCCTCCGGGTCCAAGTATCCGCTGTTGGGCTCGGTCCGAGCCTCGGCGCAGATGATCTCGTATGAGGCGGCGATGGGGCTCGCGATCGTCCCCGTGATCATGTACACCGGTACGACCTCGGTGGCCGGCATTGTGGAAGCGCAAGGCGGGACCTACTTCGGCTTCCTCCCGGCCTGGAACATCGTGCTGCTGCCGTCGTTCGTCGTGTTCTTGATCGCTGCCTTTGCTGAGACCAACCGTGCGCCGTTCGATCTGGTCGAGGCGGAGCAGGAGATCGTCGGCGGGTTCCACACGGAGTACTCGGGACTGCGGTTCGCCCTGTTCTTCCTCGCGGAGTACATCAACATGTTCACGATGTCGGCGCTGACCGTGACCCTCTTCCTCGGCGGCTGGCAAGGGCCGGTCTTCGGTCCCACGTTCGTGGAGTACCTCCTTCCGGTGGTCTGGTTCCTGCTGAAGACGGCACTGGTGCTGTTCCTCTTCATCTGGGTACGAGCCACGGTTCCGAGGATGCGCTACGACCAGCTGATGGCGTTCGGATGGAAACGCCTCATTCCGATCTCATTGGCCTGGATCATCCTCGCGATGGTTGCGATCGGTGTCCGCCGATTCGGGTTGCCGTGGGCATGAGGGAGGTGCTGCAATGAGCTGGTTTGCCGAGCTTCTCGGCCCATGGCGGGGCTTCTCCGTGACGCTTCGCCAGATGTTCAAGCCGAAGCTGACCACCCGGTATCCGGACGTCAAGCGTGAGAAACCACAGCGCTTCCACGGGCGGCACGTGCTGAATCGGTATCCCGACGGGATGGAGAAGTGCATCGGCTGCGAGCTGTGCGCCGGGGTCTGCCCCGCCCGATGCATCTACGTGCGCGGTGCCGACAATCCCGAGGATGATCCCGTGAGCCCGGGTGAGCGCTACGGCTTCGTCTACGAGATCAACATGCTGCGGTGCATCTTCTGTGCCATGTGCGTGGAGGCGTGCCCGACGGAGGCAATCACGATGACGCACTTGTTCGAGATGTCCGTCACCGATCGGGACGAGGGCATCTTCGACAAGGACGCATTGCTGGTGCAGTCGGACGGGACCCCGAATCACCCGTTGCCGGTCACGCCGCTCATCGACGTGAACGAACTGAAGCTGGGCGATG
>JAHEEL010000232.1 GCA_024640745.1 Actinomycetes bacterium | reverse complement strand
CGGTATGCGCCGCTCCGGGGAGCGATACGAGCCGCTTGGAACTCCGAACGATCCCGGTGAGCCGATCGACTGCGGCAACTCCGGAACCACGATGCGTCTCCTGGCGGGGGCACTCGCGGCGGTTCCGTTCCGGATCACCCTCACGGGCGACGCATCGCTCTCCGCACGCCCGATGGGGCGCCTCGTCGAACCGCTCGGCGCGCTCGGTGTGGACCTGGCACTGTCGTCGGGGGGCACCGCGCCCATTGCCACGGGCGCGGCCGACCTGCACGGGGCCAACGTGGCGGTCACGATGGCGTCGGCGCAAGTGCGATCCGCCTTCGAGCTCGCAGCCATTCAGGCGGACAGCGAGTCGACGATCGAAGGACCTGGAGGCTTCCGGGACCACACCGAGCGG
Source organism: Actinomycetes bacterium (assembly GCA_024640745.1). Classification (GTDB taxonomy): domain Bacteria; phylum Actinomycetota; class Acidimicrobiia; order Spongiisociales; family UBA5794; genus JAHEEL01. The sequence continues at coordinate 2,665 of JAHEEL010000232.1, read as the reverse complement.
TGGCTGGAAGCCTTTGGCCTTGCGAGGACAGAGGGGACGCAGACGACCATTCGGCCGGGTTCCGTTCCCGGTGCAAGCTACGACATTCCGGGCGACCCATCGAGCGCCGCGTATCTGTGGGCCAGTGCCGCCATCGTGCCGGGCGCACAGGTGCTCACGCCGCAGATCTGTCTGAACCCCGGTCGGCTCGGGTTTCTGGGGATCCTCGAGGCCATGGGTGCCGAGGTCCACGGGGAGGTCACGGGGTCAATCCACGGGGACCCCATCGGCACCGTCTCGGTGACCGGCGCACCGTTGCGCGCAGTCGAGGTATTCGGTGATACGGTGGCGGCGGCGATCGATGAACTCCCACTGGTCGCGGTGCTCGGTGCCTACGCAGATGGGATCACGATGGTTCGCGATGCAGCCGAGTTGCGGGTGAAGGAGAGTGATCGGACGCTGAGCACGACCGCGATGATCCGCGCGCTCGGCGGGGGTGCCGAGGCCACGGACGACGGCTTCGTGGTGGTCGGAACGAGTCTCCTCGATGGCGGGACGATCGATGCGGCCGGTGATCATCGGATTGCGATGGCAGGGGCGGTTGCGGCCACTGCCGCCCGCGGCCCGGTGACGATCACCGGCGCATCGGCTGCTGCCGTATCCTGGCCGCGTTTCTACGACGTCCTGGAGGCAGCGTGGTCATCGCGATAGACGGGCCGGGCGGTGTGGGGAAGTCGACGGTGTCGGAGCGGGTCGCCGCCGCGCTCGGGCTTCCGCATTTGGACACCGGTTCGACCTACCGCGCCGCCGGCATGCTGGCACTGCGTCGGCGTGCCGAGCTCGATGACCCACGGGTCGTGGCCGATGCCATCGAGGATGTCGATATAGCGATCGACGAGGGTGTCGTGACCGTTGACGGTGTCGATGTGACGGAGCAGCTGCGCGGCGACGAGGTAACGGCAGCGTCGAGTACGGTCGCCGCATACCCGGAGGTCCGAGCTCGGATCGTCGAGCTACAGCGTCGGTGGGTGCGCGAGCATGGGGGATCGGCGGTCGTGGAGGGACGCGATATCGGGACGGTGGTGTTCCCCGGCGCTTTGGTGAAGGTCTTTCTTACGGCTCGGCCCGAGGTCCGGGCGGCGCGTCGTTCCGGTGACGCTGAGGCGGCTCGCAAGACGCAGGAGCAGATCGCAGCGGAACTCGCCGCCAGAGATCACGCCGATTCGACGCGCTCCGCTTCGCCCCTGCGGCCTGCCGATGACGCGGTGATCATCGACACGAGCGACCTCGATATCGACGACGTCGTCGGTGAGATCCTCGGCATTGTCGACCGGCGGGAACGTGAGCGACACCATGCGCAGTAGCGGCCAAGCACATTTGCTGCGACGGTTCAGATATCGAGTTGGATTGGTCCTTGATTCTGGGGCTTGAAGCCCCGCTTGTCGTCGTAGAAATCGCGAGCAGCTTCCATCCACCGATGCGGATCGCCGTTTACCCGAAGGGCGGGGCCGAACCCAAGGCGCTTGGTCTCGCGGTCTACGAAACCCATCAACACGGGGACGTCTGCGGCGTCGGCAATCCGCCAGAATCCGGATCGCCAGTGCGAACGGCTCGCTCGCGTTCCCTCCGGGGCGAGCACGAGCAGCATCGATTCGGCATCGGCGAACGATTCGACCAGCGTCGTCAGCCTCGCTCCCGCATCGCCGAGGACCGGGATGGCTCCCCAGCGAAGGAGAAGCCAGCCAAACGGCCCAATGAACAACCCCTCGTGGGCGAGGAAACGGACGCGTAGACCGAAGTGGTGAATGACGGCGAGAAAGACGAAGAAGTCCCAATTCGACGTGTGCGGATACGCGATGATCACAAGCTTCGGCTCGCGGGGGATGCTCCCGACGAATGTCCATCCGGTGAGCCGGAAGTACTGCTCGCTCAGCCACTGCATGTGCCAACGGTACCCGCCTGTTCGAGCCGGGTGACGGGAGCGGCGAAGGCGGATCTTCGAATTCAGAGCAGCGACGTGTAGGCAAACAGCGCCGGCGCGCCACCGGTGTGGACAAACAGGACTCGCGCGTCCGGTCCAAAGCGTCCGGTGCGAGTGAGGCCAATGAGACCGGCCAACCCCTTGCCCGAATACACGGGGTCGACCGTCAACGCCTCGAGTTGGGCTGCCATAGAGATGGCCTCGATCGTGCTCCCATCGACGGCTCCGTACGCCCCCGCTGCGTATCCGGATTCGAGATCGATCCAGTTGGGGTCCGGTCGGAACCCGAGCGCGGCCGTCAGTTCGACGAGTCGTGAGGTGACCCGGCTGCGCACCCCTTCGTGGTCGGCGTCCACGTCGATGCCTATGACCTCGACGTCGAGGCCGAGGGCCTCGAATCCTGCGACGAGCCCCGCCTGGGTCCCGCCGGTTCCGCTTGCGTGCACCACATGGGTGAACGAGAGTCCCGTGGCCTCTGCCTGCCTGGCAATCTCGAGTGCCGCATTGAGGTAGCCGGTTGCGCCGAGCAGGTTCGAGCAACCGTAGGGGACGACGTACGGGGTTCGCCCGTCGGCGCGGAGGCGGTCCGCGGCCGCCTCCAGCTCCCGTTCTCGGTCGTGCCGGATCGAGATCACCTCGGTAGTGGCTCCGAAGAGGCGGACGAGGAGCGCGTTTCCGGTTTCGGCATCGTCATCCCCGATCGGT
>JAHEEL010000231.1 GCA_024640745.1 Actinomycetes bacterium | reverse complement strand
CCGCATGACCATCGCAGGCGCCGACGAGTACGCGTACTGGAAGAAGGCGGCGCGCTGGTTGACGTCGAGGTAGCTCTCCTGCATCCACTCCGCAGTCGCCCCGGCCCACGCACGCCGGTAGAGCCGGTCCTCGTAGTACAGATCGCGTCCGTCTGCTCGCGGGAACCGACGGATCGCCATGATCATCCTTGGCGCCGTGGCAACCGCTTTTTCCAGCAACTCGCGCTGGCGCGCCGTCGGATCGAACGGGTCTCCCTTGACGATCCCGATCGACGCCAACACACCTCGCAGCTCGGGCGTGATCGCAGTCACAGGTTCGTCGTCGACGAACTTCTTGAGCTTGTCGAAGTACGACGAATCCGTCGGGTACATCATGTTCACCCGGAGACCGGACCCGTTCGGGAACTCCATCGGCGGAATGTCCTTCTCCTCCAACCACAACGGATAGATCCTCGTCGCCTCCGCGACGTCAACCGCGGGTGCCGGATCGGGCCCATCATCGCCCTGGGCCATCACGGTGCGGAAGAACAAGAACACGTTGTACGTCGACGACTCGAACGTGAAATACCCGCTCGGCACATGTCCTTCGTAGCCCGGCGGCAACAACAGATACAGGCCGCCTCGACCGCGATCAGGGCCGATCTGGCCGACGTCGGTGATCGTTCGCTGGAAGAAGTCCGTGAACATCCCGATCACCCCGCCCGGCGCGGCAACGACGAGCGGGCCGGTCGCCTTGAGATCGAGATAGCTCATCGAATAGATCACGTCGGCGTTCGGTGTCGGCACCCATGCACGCGAATCCATCCGGTCCTTCCAGATCGGCAGCACGTGGTAACCGGCACCGAACTCACGCTCGGAACCGTCACGCATCCCGACCACGTTCATCGCCGGCAGCATCGTCATGTACGCATGGATCGCACGCTGGTAGTACAGCTCGTCGAGCAGCTCACGAGCCTCGTCCTCGCTCGGCCAGTTGCCATCCCACAACTGCGACACGAGCGGTGGTGTGGGCTGATCAGAATCGACCATCGGAAACTCCTCTCGACACGCGGCGGATGAGCCCGCCGGACGACTGCAAACTACGACATCAGACTCGTATCCGGGACTCCCAGCACCGCGCCGCCGCAACGGGCGACGGCCGACGAGCTGTTGCCCGTCCTGGTGATGTGAGACCGAGGCGTGCGAGACTCTGGTTCGTGTCGACGTCGGGTTCATGCCTTTCTTGCGGTCGCGATGCCGGTCTCGATGAGGCGTTCTGTCCGCGTTGCTCGGGGTACCCGAGGTTGCCGAGAACCGGTGTCGAGAATGCCGCCACCCATCTGAACGACCTGCTCCTGGCCGCATGGTCCGACGGGCGGCATCCCATCGAACTGTTCGACCCCGGATTCGTGCGTGACGATCGTCGGTCGATCGTCGGGATGGGCACCCACGAAGCATCCGACTACCACGATGTGATGCAGCAGGTCTTCGAGCTGGGTGGCCGTCCCGTCAAGAACTCGCCGCTCGCAGTTCGTGGCGAGCGGTTCTCCTTGACGCGCGGTGCGATCCGGTACGACGACGGACGCTCCGTGTCCGAGTACTTGGTGGTCCAGGTCCTCGACGCGTCACACGAGCGCGTCCTACGGTTCATCCTCTTCGACCCGGACGACTTCGAGGCCGCCTATGCGGAACTCGACGCGCAGTGGCTCGGCTCACTTCCTGACGACGAAGCCGCTGCCAGACGCGACCGGCTGAGCGGCCAGCCCCGCTGATCGCGACCGGGCGCCATCGATCACAGAAGTCCGCCGCAGGCGAGCATCGCTGAAGTACGCCTGACGACAGGTGAATCTCGGGGTCGCACCTGGGCAGCTACCGGACCCGGTGCGTCGTCATGGGTGCCAACCGACAACGGCTACGGTCGATGCGATGGTTGACGAGCCCTGCAACGCCGCGACCAAGGCAGCCGAGGAGATGGTGGCACTGGGCCTCAAGAACAGGAACCCGGCCGAGGCGTTGACGATGGTGGCGGAAGACTTCGTTCAACAAGACCACCGCAAGTTGGTTGGCTCGAACTCAGAGATCGGCAAGGCGGAGTATGCACAGGTAGCCGACTTCTTCCTTGGCGAAGCCGCTCTGGAGTCAAGAGAGCAGGAGGTCCTGGCGGTTCGCGGTGATCATCTCATGCTGGCCCGGATTGTGGACAGATACGGCGATGGCTCGGTGCGCGAGTTCCTCGGAGTCAGTTACTTTGCCGGCGATCCACTGCAGGAGCGTCTCGCGGTGATGTTCGATCCGGACGATCTCGATGCTGCGACGGCAGAACTCGACCGGCTCCACGCGGAGATCGAAGCAGGCAACATCTAGCTACTCCAGGTCGCCGCCGGTGGAATCGAGCGACCCGCGCAACCGGTGGTGGCAGAGGAGTCCTGACCGCCGCAGGCGAGTATCACCAAAGTACGCCTGAGCCAGCTCGCACGGTGAGACAGCGATGCGGTGGAACGGATCGGCACTTCGAGGACAGTCTCTGGGAGCCGATCGGCCGACCACGATCGGGCTGGCTTCAAGCGCTCCACCGGGGGGCGAGCGGCGGCGTCCCCAAGCTGTCGTGTCGGGAGGGGCCGGTTCAGCCTTCCGTGGTGCGCAGGGGGAGGGTCGCGTGGTGGCGCCAGCTCCCCGGTTCAGCGCTTCCAACGTAGAGCTGCACCTCGGACACATCGACATGAAGCGGAAGGCTGCGACGCACAGCCCGTGCGGCGTGGTCCATCGCGACAAGGTCGCCGTTGTCGTCGCTGGGATGTAGATCGGATCGGCAGTCGTTCGTCTCGCGAGGCCTGGGAGGGAGACGCCCTCGCGGCCTGACCTCAGGTGCGGTCAGCGGTGAGGACGAACGCACTGGACGTGAACGTCCATGAATCGCCCGACCGGAATGGCTCGAGCAGCTCCGCAAGCGCGGCACGGATGGCGTCCTGCGCTCCCGGCGTTTGCGCTTGGAAGAGGGCCCGCGACCGCACCGAACCGTTCTCGAGGATGTCGATCACGTCCGCAGGTCCGTTCCCACTCACGGTCTCGATCGTGATGTCGGATCGGG
>JAHEEL010000230.1 GCA_024640745.1 Actinomycetes bacterium | reverse complement strand
ATTGTGCGAGTACTTTCGCGTGATCTCCGGCGAACACCCCGATTGGGACGAGTACCGGGCGGCGATGGCGGACCAGGGCAAGTGTCTGATCCGGCTCACGATCGAGCGATGGGGCCCGATCGCGAAGGGCGGCTTTCCGGCGCGTCTCGTCGGTGACGGGAACGAGGACGAACGGCACCCCGGAACTTGACGTGTTCTGATCCCGTCGATTCAATGGAGGAACGCGATGCGCGGACCGGTGGCCGATGAGACATCCCCGAATCGATGCCAAGATCGAACGCATCGCTCGAAGCTGGCTCCACCCGAGCCGGAGCGACGCGAACTGGCTCGCTGCGGTGGCCGACGAGGTCTCGATCTCCAGGGGGACTCCACTTCGCACGGCCCGGTTCTCCTACATCGCACTCGACTCCACCACCGGTGAGCGGACGATCGGACCGGACTCGGCGAACGCCACGGTGCGTGCGACACGGACGATGCTCGTGATCGACAATCATCATCGAGACGAAGCCGCCCGCCGAATCCCCGCGCTCGGACTCGCATGGGGCCGTCAGCCGGTCGGAGACGACGGACCGAGCAACCACGTGACCCTGCATCTCCATCCCGTGGACGAACCGACACGCCGTCGCCGGCACCAACGCCAGCACAACCGTTGAACGCCGGCGACGGTCGAATCCGGGTCGCGACGCGATCGGGCCCGGCAACCCCGTGCGAGGGGTTGCCGGGCCCGACGGCATGCGGGGGGCGAGTGGTTCAGTCCTTGCCGGTCAGCTTGTCCTTGACATCGTCGACGAAGCCCTTGACCTTGCCCGACGCCTGGTCGACCTGGCCCTCGCGCTTGAGGTCGTCGTCGCCGGTCAGGTCGCCGGCGGCTTCCTTCGCTCGTCCCTTTGCGTCATCCATGTTCTCTGGCATGTTTTGCTCGATTCTGTGAGTGGGTGTGGAGTCGACGAAACACGTTCGCCGTAGCACCGACGTACCCGGGGGGACGCGGTTTCAACCATCGAAGCGAAGGAAATCGATCGGTTCTCGTCGTGGTCGGCGTCGTCGGACGCGGACCGGCCCGCCCGCGCCGGATGGCGCCGACGGGCCGGTGGGTTCATCGCTGCAGCGCAGCGTCGGTGATCACGCGATGTCGAAGCGGTCCAGGTTCATCACCTTGTCCCAGGCCTTCACGAAATCCCGCACGAACTTCTCGTCGGAGTCGCTCGAGCCGTAGACCTCCGAGATCGCCCGGAGCTGGGAGTTGGCACCGAAGACGAGGTCGCAGCGAGTGGCGGTCCACTTCGGCGCACCGCTCGCACGGTCCTTCGCCTCGAAGATGTCCTCGGACTCCGAGGTCGGAGCCCACTCGAGATCGAGATCGAGCAGGTTCGTGAAGAAGTCGTTGGTGAGGCTCTCGGTGCGCTCAGTGAACACGCCGTGCGTCGAGGTGCCGGTGTTGGCGCCGAGGACACGGAGTCCACCGACGAGCACCGTCATCTCGGGAGCGCTCAACGAGAGCAGCTGCGCCCGGTCGACCATCAACGCCTCGGCGGACATCTCGTGGCCCTTGCCGAGGTAGTTGCGGAAACCGTCGGCCGTCGGTTCGAGCGGCTCGAACGAGTCGGCATCGGTCTGTTCGGCCGTGGCGTCGCCACGTCCCGGAGTGAACGGAACCGTGATGTCGTGGCCCGCATTCTTCGCCGCGGCTTCCACGGCGGCGCAGCCGCCGAGAACGATCAGGTCGGCCATCGAGACCGATCCATCGAAGCCCGACTGGATCTCTTCGAGCTTGCTGAGTACCCGGCGCAGCTGATCGGGGTCGTTGACTTCCCATCCGATCTGCGGCTCCAGTCGGACCCGTCCGCCGTTGGCACCACCGCGCATGTCGCTCTGACGGTAGGTCGACGCCGATGCCCATGCTGCGGCGACGAGCTCGGAGATCAGCAGGCCGGTACCCATGATCTGCGACTTCAGCGACGCCACATCGTCGTCGCTCAGGTTGGAATCGGATGCGGGGATCGGGTCCTGCCACGTGAGTTCCTCGCTCGGGACCTCGGGTCCCAGGTACCGCGAGCGCGGGCCCATGTCACGGTGCAGCAACTTGAACCAGGCGCGGGCGAATGCATCGGCCAGCTGGTCGGGGTTCTCGTAGAAGTTGCGCGAGATCGGCTCGTAGACCGGGTCCAGTTTGAGCGACAGATCGGTGGTGAGCATGAACGGGACGTGACGCTTCGACGGGTCGTGGGCGTCGGGGATCTCGCCCTCTCCCCCACCGTCGACCGGCCTCCACTGCCATGCGCCGCCGGGTCCCTTGTACTTCTCCCATTCGTACTCGAAGAGGTTCTTGAAGTAGAGGTTCGTCCACTTCGTGGGCTCCTGGGTCCAGGCTCCCTCGAGGCCGCTGGTGATGGTGTCGGCTCCCTTCCCGGTTCCGAAGCTGTTCTTCCAACCGAGGCCCATCTGCTCGATGGGAGCGCCCTCGGGCTCGGCACCGACGTGCTCGTCGCCGTCACCGGCACCGTGTGTCTTGCCGAACGTGTGTCCTCCGGCGATCAACGCGACGGTCTCCTCGTCGTTCATCGCCATGCGGCTGAACGTGTCGCGGATGTGACGCGCGGCCGCAAGTGGGTCGGGTTCGCCGTTGGGCCCCTCGGGGTTGACGTAGATCAGACCCATCGTGCTGGCGCCGAGCGGCTTGTCCAGTTCGTCGTCCGCGTTGTAGCGAGCGACGCTCAACCATTCGGTCTCCGGGCCCCAGTAGATGTCGTCTTCCGGCTCCCAGACATCGGCGCGGCCGCCGGCGAAACCGAACGTCTCGAAGCCCATCGATTCGAGCGCGACGTTGCCGGTGAGCACCATCAGGTCGGCCCAGGAGATCTTCCGGCCGTACTTCTGTTTGATCGGCCAGAGCAGGCGCCGCGCCTTGTCCAGGTTCGCGTTGTCCGGCCAGCTGTTCAGCGGCTCGAAGCGCTGCTGACCCCCGCCAGCGCCGCCACGGCCGTCGGCCACGCGGTAGGTGCCCGCACTGTGCCAGGCCATCCGGATGAAGAACGGCCCGTAGTGACCGTAGTCCGCCGGCCACCAGT
>JAHEEL010000066.1 GCA_024640745.1 Actinomycetes bacterium | reverse complement strand
GTCTCTTGTCTCGCGTCTCTTGTCTCGCGTCTCCTATCTACCATGCCCGCATGGGAGATGACCATGAGATGCACGTCACGCCTCGCGAGCAACGGAATGCCAGCCCCGATCGGCTCTTGGCGTTCACGGACGGCGTATTTGCGATCATCATCACGATCCTCGTTCTCGACATACGGATCCCCGAGCTCGACTCCGGCCAGTCGCTGAGCGAGTCGCTGACGGAGATCCGGCCGACGACTATTGCCTTCGTCATCAGCTTCCTCCTGGTAGGCATGTACTGGACGGAGCATCGCTCCACCTTTTCCCAGGTTCGGTTCATCGACCACAACGCGATCTGGTTGAACCTGCTGTTTCTGCTGCCGATGTCGCTGGTGCCGTTCGCCGCATCGGCGATCGGCGAGTACTCCGACGAGCCGACGGCGCTCCACATCTACGGAGCGGTGTTGATCGCGGTGACGCTGCTCCGGGTCGCGATGAATTCCTATTTTGCTCACCACCCCGGCCTGCTGTGGACCACATCAACCAAGCGGGACCGATGGCTGACCCTGGGCACGACAGCGGCTCCGTTGGTGATCTACGTCATCGCGATGCTGATCGCAAGCCCGGTGCCGTCGCTCAGTCTCCTTCTCTACTTCCTGATACCCGTGGCGTACTTCGCCCTGGTTGCGTTCCTCAAGGCCGATCCGCGGACCAAGGCCGACGCGAGCGATCTGTCGTAGGCCCGGCAGTCATGGGCCTCACCAACAGGGCCGCCGGCCGGGCGATGCACCTGATCGACGGCTGCCGACGGCAGTGCCCAGCACGAAGGACCGCCCCCGCCGCCTGTTGGCGAGGGCAGTCCCTCTTCTCCCGAGGCGATCGTCAACCGCGGGGAGTCTCGTGCCGAGTTGACCTAGTAGTTGACGGTTCCAGTCACCGCGGCCGACCACGGGCTGTTCGTCAGGCACATGAGCGGGTCGGTATCGGGATCGCAGTCCTCACGGAATGTGAGCTCGACGTCGTACGAAACGGTTGCCGTTCCGGTGGCGTCCTCGAAGCGGCCGGTCCCACCGTCGAACGTGATCGGTGCGCCGTTGTCGATCTCCGGGTAGTCATAGGTCCCGTAGAGCTCGTCCCCGTTCTCGTCGACGATCGTGAGGCGACCGTCTTCGGTGACGTCGTCCTCCGGGCAATGCGCCCACGTTGTCGTGATCGGTCCGAGCTCCGGGTCCTCGCCGACGCCGTCCGTCATCGTTGTGACCACCTGACATTGGTCCGTGAAGTCCCAGTGCACTTCACCGGTCATCGCTGCATCGAGCTCGTGGTCGGTCGCGCCGCCACACGCTGCGCAGCCCAGCGCAATGAGCACGGTGGTGAACACACCAACAGCTACGCGAATCTGAGTCGCTCTCAACATGACGATCTCCTTTCGTCCTACGGCATCATCCGCGACATCGATCCAGAATCGGTCCAGACGGCGATCTGCCGTCCCACTTTGTCGCGATAAGATGGCCGCGAAGGCGATCGTCATATGCGTATCGAGTTCCTCGGCCCACTCCGGGTCATCGACGGTGACGCCGAGATCGACCTCGGCGGTCCCCGGCAGCAACGCGTCCTTGCAGCGATGCTCGCCGCCGCACCTTCGGCGCTGAGCGTCGACCGCCTGATCGACGAGGTGTGGGGAGAGCAGCCGCCCGAAACCGCCGCGCACGTCATTCGAACGTATGTGTCCGCCCTGCGCAAGGTGTTCGGGGATCGCCTCGACTCCGATGGGCAGCGCTATCGGATCGCCACAAATGGGGATTCCGTCGATGCCGAGGAGTTCGTCGCAGCGATCCAGGAGGCTCGCGACATCCTGGCCTCGGACCCCGCCCGTGCCGCGGCCCGGCTACGGGATGCCGAACGGCTCTGGCGCGGACGGCCGTTCGACGGCCTGTGCGACGACGTTCCTGTGGTCGAACGGCGTTCGATCGAGCTGACCGAGCAGCACCTGCAATTGGTCGAGATGCGGATGGAGGCGGAGCTCTTGCTCGGGGACCACGAGCGCATCATCCCAAGGCTGGAGTCGATGGCGCGCGAGCACCCGTTCCGGGAGCGTGTTCATCAGTATCTGATGCTGGCGCTCTACCGAAGCGGCAGGCAAGCCGACGCGCTGCGCGCAGGGTGGGCATTGCGGAATCGGCTCGTTGAAGAGCTCGGAATCGAGCCGTCGGCAGAGACTCGAGCGCTCGAGGATCGCATCCTGCTTCAGGATCCCGGGCTCGACCTCGTACCGCCCTGCAACCTCCCGTCATTCGTTTCGTCGTTCGTCGGGCGCGGCCGCGAAGTGGCCGAGGTGAGCAAGCTCGTCGATGTGGACCGGTTGGTGACCCTCGTCGGGACGGGTGGTACAGGCAAGACGCGGCTTGCACGCGAAGTTGCAGCCGAGATCCTGGTCCGATTCCCCGACGGCGTCTGGTGGGTGGATCTGGCTTCGCTCGCTCCGGGCGGGAGCGTCGGTGCAAAGACGGCGGAGGCCTTCGGCCTCGCCGATCAGCCCGGCGTCGATGCCGCCGAGCTACTCGGGCGGTACCTGGCCCCGCGTCGAGCGCTCGTGGTGTTCGACAACTGCGAACACGTCGCCGACGATGTTGCCAGTCTCGCAGCGCGCCTCCTCGAGGCATCCGAGCGCCTGCACGTGCTGGCCACGAGTCGCCGGGCCCTGCGCGCCTCGGGTGAGGTTCGCTACCAGGTTCCTCCGATGAGCCTCCCATTCGGCACGCTGGGCGCTTCCGACGCCGAGCGACTGTTCGTAGAGCGAGCGATGCAGGTCGACGGCCGGTTCGCGGTCACCGATCAGACCCTCGGCAACATCGGCGCCATCTGCAACGCGCTCGAAGGGCTGCCGCTTGCGATCGAGATGGCATCTGCTCACGTTGCTGCGCTGAGTCCTGCGGACATAGCGGAGCGTGTGACCGACGTCGCGAACCTCAGTATGAGGGATGAGACCGCCCCCACGCGTCATCGAAGCCTCGCGGCGACGATCGGATGGAGCTATAACCTGCTGACCGAGGAGCAGAAGGTGCTCTTCGATCGACTCGCCGTGTTTGTCAGTTCCTTCGACATCCCCGCGGTAGAAGCTGTCGCCGGATGGGATCAGATCGCCTCCGGCCAGGTGGTCGACGATCTCGTCGAGCTCGTAGAAGCCTCGATGGTTGCTGCCGAGCGCCAAGCAGATGGAAGCATTCGCTATCGGCTCTTGGACTCCCTCCGCAGTTTCGGACGAGAACGACTCGAGCTCCGCGGCGAGAGCGAAGCGACGGCCGGCCGACACCGGGGCTACTTCCTCGGGTTGGCTCGATCGGCGGACGACGCGTGGCTCACTCCCGCCCATGTCGACGCCATGGAGACGCTCGCTGCGGCCAACGATGACCTCCTCGCTGCGCTCGAGTGGTCGCTGGAGCATGAGCCACGCTCCAGCACCCTCGAAGCCGCAGCAGGTCTCTTGTACTACTGGTTCTGGCGGGCGGATCCTGCGAATGCCTACCGATATGGGCAGCGCATGCTGGAGGGGGCCGGATCCGAGCCGCCGGCGACGCTGGCGGCCGCCCACTTGTGCGTCGGGTTCGGCGCACAGCTGATGGGAGATTTCGCCTCGTCGGCCGGCGCGCTCGCAACGGCGATCGAAATTCTCGAAAGCGCCGACGATTGGAAGCTGCAGCTCTGGGCCTACAACGGCCAAGGGCAAGGCGGTGTGTTTGCCGCTATGCCGGAGGTGAGCGCCGCCATGGGGCGGGCGATCCTCGAGCTGTGCGAAGCGCACGGCGAGCGACTGGCTTCCGCCTACGGCCTGGCACTGCTGGGAGAAGCCGAGTTCTTCGGAGACGGCGATTTCGAGGAGGCCCGCCGGTTCTTCGGAGCAGCCGCGCCGCTGCTTCGTGAGCTCCGTGACGATGCCGGGCTCAACATGTTCGTGCTGGGTGTGCTCGCTGCAACGGCAGCGTTGCAGCTCGACTTCGATGCGGCCGAACGCGCCGCCATCGAGGCGAGCACCCTCGGAGGCGCGGGTTGGTCTGCCACGGCGCTGATCATCCTCGGCGGCTTCGTTCTTCACCCGCGCGGCGAGACCGACCGCGCCGAGGTGGTGACGAAGCAAGGCATCGTACGCGTCCACGAGCGATCGATGGAGGTGTGGACACGTACCGGGCTCCTCCTTCTGGGGCGCATCGCCGCGAGCCGGGGCCGATGGGCGGACGCGGCGCGCCTCTTTGGCGGGTGCCGCGTGATGCTCCCGCCGTGGGCCAGGCACCGCAGATGGTGGAACTACGAATCTACGGTCCGCGCAGAGCTCGGAGCTGAGCGATACGAGGCAATTGCATCGGCGGCGTCGACCGAGCCACTCGATGACCTGGTGGCGTGGGCGGTGGGTCCGGATACGCCCGCGGCCGCCTTATTTGGCTGAGCCGGGGGCTGCAGTTGGGATCTGGGGAACCGGTGGCGGGTCTACCAGCTTGTCGGGACCCTTGAACTGGGACTCGTACAAGCGGGCGTAGGCCCCTTCGAGCTCGAGCAGCTGGTGGTGGTTTCCCTGTTCGACGATGCGGCCGTCCTCCATCACCAGGATCAGGTCGGCGTCGCGAATCGTCGAGAGGCGGTGAGCGATCACGAAGCTGGTGCGGTCGGCGCGCAGCACAGACATCGCGTGCTGGACGAGCACCTCGGTGCGGGTATCGACCGAACTCGTCGCTTCGTCGAGGATGAGGAGTGCCGGGTCGGCCAGGAACGCTCGCGCAATGGTGATCAACTGTTTCTCACCGGCACTGACGGTTCCGCCCTCGTCGTCGATGATCGTGTCGTACCCGTCGGGCAGATTGACGACGAAGCGGTCCACATAGGTAGCCCGGGCCGCCGCCAGGATCTCGCCCTCTGTGGCATCCGGCCGGCCGTAGGCGATGTTGGCTCGGATCGTGCCTTCAAACAGCCACGTGTCCTGGAGCACCATCCCTGTCAACGACCGCAGATCGTCGCGCCGGAGTGTGGCGATGTCGATGCCGTCGAGCGTGATGCGTCCGTCGTCGACGTCGTAGAACCGCATGATGAGGTTCACGAGTGTTGTCTTGCCCGCCCCGGTCGGTCCGACGATGGCAACGGTCTGGCCGGGGTCGACGTGGAAGCTCACCTGCTCGATCAGCGGCTGGTCTTCGACGTAGCGGAACGAGACTTCGTCGAATGCCACGCGCCCGTGTGCGTCGGCCGGCACCTCGGCGGCGCCCTCGTCGGGTGTTTCTTCCTCGGCGTCGAGAAGCTCGAAGACGCGCTCGGCGGAAGCCACCCCGGATTGGAGCAGGTTGATCATCGATGCGATCTGTGTGACCGGGCGCGTGAACAACCGCGAGTACTGGATGAAGGCCTGAACGTCGCCGAGACTCATGGTGCCGCTCGCGACCCGGAGACCACCGATCACGGCGATGAGGACGTAGTTCAGGTTCCCGATGAACATCGCAATCGGCATGATCAGGCCGGACAGGAACTGCGCTCCGAAGCTTGCCTCGTAGAGCCCCTCGTTCTCCTCCTCGAAGGTCTCCTGGACCTCGTCCTGACGGCCGAATACCTTGACGAGCGCGTGTCCGGTGAACGCCTCCTCGATCTGCGCGTTCAGCACGCCGGTGCGTCGCCACTGCGTGATGAACTTGGTCTGAGACCGCTTCATGACCGTACCGGCGAAGAGCACGGTCAACGGGATCGTGACGAGCGCGACCAGCGCAAGCAACCACGAGATGGAAACCATCATCGCAAAGACGAACACGACCGTGAGCACGGAGGTCAGCAGCTGACTCATCGTCTGTTGGAGGCTCTGCGACACGTTGTCGATGTCGTTCGTGACCCGGCTCAGGAGCTCGCCGCGCGGGACCCGATCGAAGTAGCTCAACGGCATCCGGTTGATCTTGTCCTCGACATCCGACCGCATCCGCAGGACCGTGTACTGCACCACGTCGTTCAGGAGGTAGGCCTGGAGGAATCCAAGCAGCGCGGAGAGGCCGTAGACCACGAGCGCGAAGATCAGCACATTGCGGAGCGCCGTGAAGTCGATGCCGACGCCGGGGATGAGGTCGACACCGCTGAGCATGTCGGCAAGCTGGCCCTGTCCTTGCGCCCGGACAGCGTCGATTGCCTGCGCCTTCGTCGTGCCGGCAGGGAGAAAGCCGCCGACCACACCAGAGAAGATGATGTCGGTTGCCCGCCCCAGGACGCGTGGACCGATCGAGGTGAGACCGACGCTCATGATGGCGGCGACGCCGACACCGATCACCTTGATGCGCTCCGGCCGGAGGCGCCGGAAGAGGCGGCGAATCGACGGTCCGAACGTCATGGGCTTCTGACCCACCATCCCGCCACCGAACGGACCACCGTGACCGGGACCCCCCTGGCCGCGGACTCGCTCCGTCTCCTTCATCGCTGGGCGCTGCGCGGTCATGACGGCGCCGCCGCGAACTGGGAATCGACGATCTCGGCATACGCCTCGCAGGCCTCGAGGAGTTCATCGTGTGTGCCGAGACCGACGATGTCGCCGTTCTCCACGACGACGATCTGGTCGGCGTCCATGATCGTGGCAACGCGCTGGGCCACGATGATGACCGTTGCGTCACGGGTCACGTCGGTGAGCGCATGGCGCAGCCTTGCGTCTGTGGCGACGTCGAGGGCGGAGAACGAATCGTCGAAGAGGTAGATCTCGGGCTGCCGGATCAGGGCCCGAGCGATCGCGAGTCGTTGGCGCTGCCCCCCGGAAACGTTCGTGCCGCCCTGGCTGATCGGAGCATCGAGTCCCTCCGGCATCGCCTCGACGAAGTCCCGCGCCTGGGCGATCTCGAGCGCGCTCCACATCTCGTCCTCGGTTGCGTCCGGTTTGCCGTATCGGAGGTTCGAAGCGATCGTGCCGGTGAACAGATAGACCTTCTGCGGGACGAGGCCGATCTTGTTCCAGAGGGTGTGGGAATCGATATCTCGAACGTCGACGCCGTCGACGAGGACCCGCCCTTCGGTGGCGTCGAAGAGCCGGGGGATGAGGTTGACGAGCGTTGTCTTCCCTGCGCCGGTGGACCCGATGATGGCTGTGGTCTGCCCTTCGCGTGCGGCGAACGTGATGTCGTTCAACACCGGGTGGCTCGCTCCCGGATAGCGGAACCCCACGGCCTCGAACTCCACCGTGCTGTGGCCGACGAGAGCGGTGACGCCATCGCGGGGCGGAATGACCGATGTCTCGGTCTCGAGGACTTCACCGATGCGGTCGGCCGAGACCGAGGCCCGGGGGAGGAGCATGAGCATGAACGTCGACATCATCACGGCCATGAGGATCTGCATGAGATACGAAAGGAACGCGGTCAACGAGCCGATCTGCATCGCCCCGGCGTCGATGCGGAGTCCGCCGAACCACAGCACGGCCACGCTCGAGATGTTCATCACCAGCATGACGGCTGGGAAGATCGCCGCCATCCAGCGTCCGACGTTGATCGACACGTTCGTCAGGTCGGTGTTGGCCTCGGCGAATCGCTCGGTCTCGATGGGTTCGCGCACGAATGCCCGCACGACCCGGATACCGCCGATCTGCTCGCGCAGCACCTTGTTGACCGTGTCGAGCTTCTTCTGCATCGAGCGGAATCCGGGGACCATGTGGGACAGCAGGAATGCGATGATCGCGGCTAGGGCGATCACGGCAACCGCCACCAGCCAGGAGAGACCGACATCCTCTCGCAGCGCCATGAAGACGCCGCCCACCATCATGATGGGTGCGGCGATCAGCATCGTGAACGTCGTGAGCACCAGCATCTGCACCTGCTGGACATCGTTTGTGTTGCGTGTCAGGAGCGACGGCGCCCCGAACCGGGCCATCTCGCGGCTCGAGAACGAGACGACGCGGTGGAACACGGCCGACCGGACATCGCGACCGAACGCCATCGCCGTCCGCGCGCCGAAGTACACGGCGGTCACGGTGCTCGCCACCTGGACAAGTGACACCAGCAGCATCACGGCGCCGACCTGAAGGATGTAGTCGGTGTCGCCCCGCACCACACCGTTGTCGATGATGTCGGCGTTGAGGCTCGGCAGAGACAGCGCGGCGATGGTGCCGATGGCCTGCAGGACGACCACGATCGCGATCTCTCGCTTGTAGGGCGTGAGGAAGCGGCGGAGGATTCGAACGAGCATCAGGCTCCACCCTCGCGATCGGACGCCAGAATGCCGTTGAGCAGAACGTCGACCATCTCCTCCGGCGTCGCCTTCTCTTCCGGGGCGATGAGGGAATGGCTGCCGGCGAGCACGAACCCCTGGAATGCAACCGCGGCGCGTTCTGGCGGGATCCTGAGGCGGTTCTCGTGGCGCTGCAGGAGCACGGCGAGGGCCGCCCTGGTCGCTGCGTTGGCATCGATCACGTATTGCCTGGCTCCGGCCGGCGGACCCAGCGAAGGTGGCCGCACAGCGCGCAACATTCCGAAGAGAGCCGTCAACCGCTCGCCTCGGTCCATCAGGATTCGTGCCGCTTCCCGGAGTTGGGTGTCCATGGGGAGCGTCGTCGGGATCGCAGCAAGCGCCCGTCGGATTGGTTCGGGGTCCATCGTGGCCTTGACGGCCTCGTGGATGACCGAGGGTTTGTCCGGGAAGACACGGAAGATGGTGCCCTCGGCGATGCCTGCGGCTTCGGCCATCTCACGCGTCGTCACGGCCGACCCTCTCTCGAGGAGGAGGGGGATGACGGCCTCGATGATTGCGCGACGGCGGTCGTCCGGCGGAAGCGGTTCGGCTCGTTCATGTCTGCTGGGCACGAGCGCAGTATACATGAGTGAGTGCTCACTCATTCCGTAGGTGAAGGTTGGCGAGCCGCCATAGGTCGATAGGACCGCTCGACCTGTGCTGACTCGGCGACGAAGCGCCTCGTCTGCTCCTACCGCGTCCAGGGATCGCCGACGTCCGGGTCGACGCCCGTGCGTTCGATGGCGTCGCGGACGACATTCGGGTCGATACGCTGGTCCTTCGCGAGGGCTGAGAGGGTTGCGACGACGACGTGGTCGGCATCAGTCTCGAAGAATTCCCTGAGTGAAGCCCGGGTATCGCTGCGGCCGTATCCATCGGTTCCGAGCGAGGTGTACGAGCGTGGGACCCAACGCGAGATCTGGTCGGGCACGGTCCGCATGTAGTCGGTCACGGCGATCACCGGTCCGAGCGTTCCCTCGAGCTGTCGCGTCACGAACGGGACTCGCGGGCCTTCGCCCGGGTGGAGGTTGTTCCACCGCTCGACGGATAGGGCCTCTTCCCTGAGCTTCTTGAACGATGTGGCACTCCACAACTCGGCGCCTACGCCGTACTGCTCGGCGAGAATCGTCTGCGCCTCGCGCGCTGCAGCATGCGCAGGACCCGAGAAGAGGATCGTGGCCCGGTACTTCGCCCCCGTTGGTGCGGGCGCCCATTTGTAGAGACCGTCGATGATCCCCTGGTCCGAGCCCTCCGGCTTGGGTGGCTGCACGTAGCTCTCGTTGTAGAGGGTGAGGTAGTAGTAGACGTCCTCGTTGTCGACGTACATGCGCTTCAAGCCGTGATCGACGACCGTGGCCAACTCGTAGGCGAACGCCGGGTCGTAGGCCTGACACGCCGGAATGACGGACGCGAGCACGTGGCTATGGCCATCCTGGTGCTGGAGGCCTTCGCCGACCAGCGTCGTGCGACCCGATGTTGCGCCGAGCAGGAAACCGCGAGCTCGGGAGTCCGAGGCGCCCCACAGCAGGTCGCCCACGCGCTGGAATCCGAACATCGAGTAGTAGGTGTAGAACGGGACCATCGGAACGCCGCGGGTGGCGTACGACGTGCCGGCTGCGATCCAACTCGCCGTCGATCCGGCCTCGGTGATGCCCTGCTCGAGGATCTGTCCGCTCTGCGATTCCTTGTAGGAGAGGATCAGCTTGTGATCGACCGGCTCGTAGAGCTGGCCCTGCGAGGCGTAGATCTGGAGCTCCTTGAAAAGCGCGTCCATGCCGAACGTGCGCCCCTCGTCCGGGATGATCGGTACCACACGGCGCCCGAATCGGTCATCGCGGGCAAGGCTTCGCAGCAGACGGGTGAAGGCGCCGGTCGTCGAGACCTCGGCGTCGCCCGAACCGGCGTCGAACTCGGCAAAGACGCCGGGGTCCGGCATTTCGATCGGTGTGCGGATGTCGAGCGTTCGGCTTGGAACGGGGCCGTTCAACGCCTCGCGCCGCTCAACCAGGTACCGGTGTTCGGGAGAATCAACCGGGGGTCGGTAGTACGGCGGATTGTCGAGTTCGAGCACCTCATCGGGAATCTCATCCTTCAGCGACAGCAGGTCACGCAGGCCGTGCAGCTGGTCCTTCGTGAGGTTCTTGATGGAGTGGGTCGCGTTCTTCCCGGCAACGTCCGGCCCAAGCGTCCAACCCTTGATGGTCTTGGCGAGGATGACGGTAGGCGCGCCCTCCAGCTCGGTTGCTGCCTTGTATGCGGAGTAGATCTTGCGATAGTCGAGGCCGCCGCGGCGGAGGCGCCAGATGTCGTCGTCGGTCATGTCGCGGACGAGTTCGGTCAGGCGCGGATCCTTGCCGAAGAAGTGCTCCCGCACGTAGGCGCCGGACTCGGCCTTGTATCGCTGATACTCACCGTCGACGGTGGAGGTCATCACCTCGATGAGCGCGCCGTCCGGGTCCTTGGCGAGCAGGGGGTCCCATCCCGACCCCCAAATGACCTTGATCACGTTCCAACCAGCGCCGCGGAACATCGCCTCGAGTTCCTGGATGATCTTGCCGTTGCCACGGACCGGGCCATCGAGTCGTTGCAGATTGCAGTTGATGACCCATGTGAGGTTGT
>JAHEEL010000229.1 GCA_024640745.1 Actinomycetes bacterium | reverse complement strand
GCGTGAGTAGACCACGTTGACACGGTCCCGTCCGCGTTGACCGTGCAGTGTCATCGTGTAGAAATCGCCGATGAGCCCCGTGCCGAGCATGGCGACCGAGTGTGCACCCATGACCATCTCCTCCTTTGATCGCGAGTTGTATAGCCAACGTAGTCGATCCTCTCGATGGGTGACTAGGCGGCGAAAGACTCCTTCCCCGCAACGACCGTGCGGACGACCCCGTAGCCGCCGTCGAGCACACACACATCGGCCGCGCGGCCGGGTTCGAGGCTCCCGAGGTCGGGGCGGCGCATGAGCGCGGCCGGCGCACGAGTCGCGGCGCCGATCGATCGCTCCGGCGAGTACCCGAGGTCGATCAAGTTACGCACCGCGCGGTCCATGGTGAGCGCGCTGCCCGCCAGAACACCGCTCTCGAGGCGGCAGGCGCCGTCGCTGAGGATCACCGTACGATCACCCAGGACGTGCGCGCCGTCGGGCCGCCCCGCCGCAGCGATTGCGTCGGTGATGAGAACGAAGCGCTCGCCCGCGGCATTCGCAGCGAGCATCGTCGCCTCCGGTGCGAGGTGGATTCCGTCCACGATGGCGGTGATGAAGACGTCGTCGCGCACCAGCGCTGCCCCGCTGATCCCGGGATCGCGATGCTTCCACGGGCGCTGCGCGCCGAAGATGTGGGTCACCGCCCGGGCGCCGGCGTCGAATGCGGCGTGCGCGGTTGCCGCGTCCGCGTCCGAATGACCGATGGCAACCGTGACCCCCGCGGCAACGAGCCGGGCGATCAGGTCGAGCGCGCCGGGGAGTTCGGGAGCGATCGTCGCATAGGTGAACGGCCCCGCATCGATGAGGCGCCGTGTGAGAGTCGGGTCTGGATCAAGCAGGTTGTCGGGATTGTGCGCGCCGCAGCGAACCGGAGACAGGAACGGGCCTTCGACGTGCATGCCGAGGATTCGAGCGTGCGGTGTGGCCACTTCGCGCACGCGTTGCAGTGCCTTGAGAACATCGCTGGGAGGGAGCGAGATCACCGTTGGCTGAAACGCGGTGACGCCGGTTGCCGCGAGCTGCTGCGCCACGTGCGCATAGTCGCCGGGACCGGCCGTCGTGAAGTCCACGCCGTCGAACCCGTTGATCTGCACATCGATGAAACCCGGCACGGCAACACAGCTCCGACCTGCCGGTGCCAGGCCGACCGCCGCTATGCGGCCCGCTTCGATGGATACATCTCCGGCGACGAGTTGATCGTCGACGAGGGCTGCTTTGACACCGAGCCGCATGGGCACCTCCGCAACGACGGAATAGGTGGTGAACCGGCAGCGTAGTGAACCCACCTCCTCCGCCGTTCAGACGTGACGATGGGAAGCTCGCTTCCGCCGTCTATGCAACGATGGAACGCGCGTAGGCTTGCCCGATGGCGACTGCTCCTCCGATGCCCCGAGCGGCGCACGCACTCGTGCGCCGCTACTACACCTACGCAGGGATCTACACCCTTGCGGCGTCGCTCGTTTGGGGCATCAACACGCTCTTCCTTCTCGATGCGGGCCTCTCGATCTCCGAGGCGTTCATTGCCAACGCTGCGTTCTCGGTCGGAACCGTGCTGTTCGAGATTCCGACGGGTGTGGTCGCCGACACCGTGGGTCGACGCGCGTCGTTCCTCTTGTCGATCGCGGTGCTGGCAGCATCGACGCTCGCCTACGTGGGCCTCGCCGAGATCGGCGGCGGAGTCGTCGCGTTCTCGGCCGCCTCGGTGCTCCTCGGTCTCGGCTACACGTTCTACTCCGGAGCGATGGAGGCATGGCTGGTCGATGGGCTGCATGGCCTCGGCTACGACGGAGGCATGGATCGGATCTTCGCAAACGGCCAGATCATTGGGGGGGTTGCCATGCTGGTCGGCACGGTCGGCGGCGGGCTGCTCGGCCAGATCGATCTCTCGATCCCGTTCATCGTTCGGTCCGTGCTCCTGGCAGCGCTGTTCGCTCTGGCCTTCTACGGAATGCACGACATTGGGTTCGACGCCCGGGCCGTCACCCTTCGGTCGCTGCCGACCGAAGCCAACGCCGTCGCCCGCGCCGGTGTCCAATTCGGCTGGAACAAGCGGCCGCTTCGATGGATCATGATTGCGGGCGCGATCCAGAACGGATTCTTCTTCTGGGCCTGGTACGCCTGGCAGCCCTACTTCCTCGAGCTCCTCGAACGTGACGCCGTCTGGGTTGCCGGTGTTGTAGCGGCGCTGCTGTCGGTGGCGATGATCGGCGGCAACACGGCCGTGCGCCTGGTCACCCGCGCCGGTGGCAGAAGGACCACGGTCCTGATTTGGACCGGAGTCACGTTCTCGCTTGCATCGATCGCCGTGGGGTTTGCCGGAAGCTTCCCGCTCGCGCTCGCTGCGCTGCTCGTCGGGGCTGTGGCGATGGGTCTGCAGATGCCTCTTCGCCAGGCGTTCATCCACGGAATGGTCCCATCGGCGCAGCGAGCCACCGTCGTCTCATTCGACTCGATGATGGGCGGAATCGGCTCGGTGGGCGGCCAGGCCGGACTCGGCGTCTTCGCTGAACGTCGGTCGTACTCGGCGGGCTATGTGCTCGGCGGTGCGATCACGCTGGTTGCGGTGCCCATCGTGTGGATGGTACGCCGCATGCGGGCGCCGGCCGACGAGTTCGAGGATCCGGCGGCATCATCCAGCGCAACGTGTGCGGGCGTGAACGCGCCCACGGAGACGGCGCCGCACGCCCGGGAGACCGTCTGAGTGGCTCAGCGAGCGCCTCGGGCGTAGGCAACCGCCTCATCGATTGACCACGACCGCCCTTCGGCCCTGCGTCGCTCTGCTTCGTCCTGGTCGACGATGACAAGCGGGTTGTCGATGCCGAGCGCTTCGAGTTCGAACTTCCCGAGGTTGAGACCGCTCTTCCGCTCGTGTTCGTTCGCTGCCCCGATGAGGCGCAGGGCTCGGTCCATGTCGCCGTTGAGGGCGGCCATTCTGGCGTGGTCGCGCAGCAGGAGGAGCGTGCCCGAGAGGTCGCCGGTGGCGGAGAAGAAGTCGATGGCCGCCGACAGGTGTTCCTCCGCGTCGCCGAGCCGACCGAGCACCATCTCGACGCTGCCGAGGTCGCGCAACGTCCAAT
>JAHEEL010000228.1 GCA_024640745.1 Actinomycetes bacterium | reverse complement strand
TACCCAGCCCTGAGGTGTCGAACCCGGGCTCCGGGCCGGCGCCCTCGACGATCTCGACCTCCAGCGCATCGGGAATGGTCGTGAACGTGTCACTCGGCGCCTCGTCGATCGCATCCCTCACCACCGATATCACTCCCACCGCGACCAGACCGAAGGCCGTGACCGCAGCCGCCACCATGACCAATCCGAACCGGGCACGTGGTGCTCGAGTCGGTGAGGTGGTCGAACCGTCTACACCGAGCACCTGACCGGTCGCACGCTCCCAGCTCGGCGCGAACGGTGCTTCATCGACGACGTCCGAGTAGACGTCCTTCATCGCGGCGATCACCTGTGTGTCACTCACCATCGTCCAACACCTCCGCAAGCTTCTTCTTGGCGAGATGCAGGTACCGGCGGACCGTCGCCGGTCGGCATCCCATGAGGTCGCCGACCTCATCGCTGTTCATGCCGCACCAATACGTGAGGTACGTGGCGGCCCTCTGTTGGGTGGGAAGATCCATCACCGCATCCAGCACCTCGGGATCGCTGCGGACAGGTTCCACGGCGATCTCGCCAACCTCAGCGTGCACGTTTCGCGTCCGTCGGTTCAGCGCTTCGTTGAGCACCGCCTTCATCAGATACGGTCGTGGCGACTCGATCTGGTTCAGGGTCCTGCGCGACCGATATAGCCGCGTCACCACCGAGGACAACACGTCCTCGGCATTGGATGGCCCCGCCAGGATCGACGCATACCGGATGAGCTCATCGCGGTACTTGAGATAGATCTCCTCGTCTGTCACGCCTCTATACACACACGAAACCTCTGTTGTGTTGCACCGGTTGCGCACCAATCCGTCGCCAGCTGGCGGTCACCGGGCTGGCCCTCAAGCGAATCCGATCGGATCGGCGGACACGAGATGGGCGAAGCGGGGAAGGTCACCCTCCGTTCCACCCTCCTCGCCACCCGCCCAGTAGTCGATGACCGCATACAGGGGCGCCCCATCCTCGACCTCGATCTCGAATCCGATGTAGGCACCGTTTGGTGACTCGGCGACGATCTCATGGAACCCAGGGTCGAGATCGAACGTGAAGGTGATCCAGTTGTGCTGTCCCTCGACGTCGAAGACCTCATCGACGACCACGTCTCCATCGATCGACACCACTATCGGGATCGATGGTTCGTCAAAGCTCTGGTTGCTCACATACAGGGTGAGGTCGGGGTCCGCAACGGGATCGGACTCGGCCTCTCGCACGCACGCACTCCGCTGCATCATCTCAAGTGATTGCGTGGCCTCAGCAAGGGAGGGCAACGACCCGTCCGCCCGAACCGACAGCGGAGCATCCTCGGCGAGATACCGTGCTGCGAGTTCGTTCAGCCCGTCGGCATCGGCGACGCAGATGTCAAAGAACCTCTCCGTCCACACGAGCTCGTCGAGCTGAGACAGCCCGAGCTGGTTGATCCACGTCTGCATCTCCCATTCCACCGTGGTGTCGGATCGAAGTGGGTCGGTCCGAGCGCCAACGAACACGACCGGTACGCCGTCGAGCACATAGGGAGCGTTCGGACATGTGAACTCGACGTTCGTCGCTACCTCGAACTGGTAGTCGGGCACGAATTCGACGTTCACCGTGCCATCGGAGAGCCGACTCCAGACCTCTCCATTGCGTGGCGCAGCCGACACCCCGACGACGCCAACGGTTCTCGAGAACCGAGACTGGGCACTCGGAAGCAGGTCGAACACCCGCTGCCGGGTCGTCTGGCCGAGCATTGGCAGGCCATCGGCACCCTCGACACCGGCTGCGATCTCATGCACAGCCATCGGGCAAACCGAGAGAGCGGCAACCCAAGGCCTGCCCGACGAGGACCGAACGAACAGGAGTCGGACCTCGGCGGTCGACCATGTCATCGTCGACTCCCCGACATCGGCGACGATACGGCCATCCGCCGTGGAGATCGCGGGCAGAAAGGCTGCGTGCGCATGTGGGTCGGGACAGTCGACTTCGTCGATCACCACCTCGCCGAGGGTGAGACTGGCACCTTCGAGCTCGTAGGGTTCGATCGTTTTGAATCGGTTGCATCCAGAGAACCCCTCGATGAAATCGGCGGTGAACTCGACCCACGGAACCGTTCTGCCGAGAACCGCCTCGTTGGCACGATCGACAGCAACCGAACGCTCGTTCAGCTGGTACTCGACAAGCACCCACACCCCCTCGATCAGACCATCGTTCGTCGTTGTCGCGGAAGTCACCGTGGTATCCGACGCTACGCCCTCTTCACCCGAGGAGCGGCCGAGTCCCGATCCGATGAAGGCTGCCACGCCGACGACCGCGACGACGGCGGCCGCAGCTCCTACCGCCACTGCCGTTGCGCGCAGCCGACGGAACCGTCGCTCATGGGGATCGAGTCCGCCGTATCCGATCGTCACGTCGTTGAAGGTCATCGGCTCCGGGCTCGTCGCCACCAGATCGTCGAGCGCGGCTCGCGCCTCACGGATGAGATCGTGTTCAGTCATCGTCGAGCACCCCGGTCAGCTTCTTCGTCGCGAGATGGACATAGCGCCGCACAGTCGCTGGGCGACACCCCATCAGCGTTCCGGCTTCCTCGGAGGTCATGCCGCACCAATAGGACAGGTAGATCGCTGAGCGCTGCTGAACGGGTAGCTCGAGAACCGCTTCGAGCACCTCGGGTCGCGATGTCTTCGCCTCGACTGCCTGGTCGATGAGGGGCAGCGTTCGCTTCGCCTTCTTGCGATCCATCGCCTCGTGGAAGACGGCCTTCATCAGATAGGGCCGCGGCTCGCGCAGATCGCTCAGCGTCCGTTGCGATTTGTAGATCCGGGTGATCACCTTCGACACGACATCCTCCGCATCGGACGGGCCAACGAGGACGGTCGCATAGCGAATCAGATCGGTCTTGTTCTCCCGATAGATCGCTTCGTCCATCCCACCCCTAACCACGACTCAGACACCCATTCCGTTGCACGCGATCTCCGAGAAGTCAGCCTACGGGTTGGGTGGTGGTCGTTGGAGGCGGGGTGTCCGGCCTTCGTGGGTCATGGTGTGGTGTCTGCGGCAGAGGAGGATCATGTTGTCGAGTGACGTGTCGCCACCGTCGGCCCAATGGATGAGGTGGTGCG
>JAHEEL010000065.1 GCA_024640745.1 Actinomycetes bacterium | reverse complement strand
ACCCGGCAGGCTACGACATCAGAATGGAGGTCCACGGCTCGAGAGGAAGCGTCGCGGTCGGCTGGGACGACCGGATGCCGCTGCGATCGGTCGAACCCGGCTTCGCGGCGCCGTCGGGTCCGCCCTATCGAGACTTCCTCGACCGATTCCTCCCCGCCTACCGGGCAGAGATGTCCGCCTTCGTCGACCTCGTCGCCGGGCGCATCCCGAACCCCTGTCCGCCCGAGGATGCTCGGGCGGCGTTCGTTGCCGCGCTGGCCGCCGGTCGGTCGGCGGCGGAGGGCCGCCCGGTTTCGACTGCCGAGTTCCAGCAGCCGACAAGGAGACCGCAATGACACGTGACTTCGACGGCAAGGTCGCAATCGTCACGGGATCGACCCAGGGCCTCGGCGCGGCCGTCGCTCGACAGTTGGTCGAGCGCGGCGCAGCCGGGCTCGTCATCACCGGCCGCAACGAAGCACGCGGCGACGCCGTGGTCGGTGAGATCGAGGCCGGCGGCGCGGACGGGCTCTTCGTTCGCGCCGACCTCGCCGACCCCGACGCATCCGAGCGCGTCATCGCCTCGGCCGACGACGCGTTCGGCCGGATCGATGTACTCGTCAACAGCGCTGGATTCACCGACCGCGACAGCCTCTGGGACTCGACCCCGGAGCACTTCGATCGAATGCTGGCGGTGAACACCAGGGCCCCGTGGTTTCTCATGCAGGGCGCAGCCAGGGTGATGGTGCGGGAGCACATCGCTGGAACAATGGTCAATGTGCTCTCGATCTCTTCGCACGGGGGACAGCCATATCTCGCCACCTACTGCGCCTCCAAGGCCGCCCTCGCCGCCTACACCAGGAACACGGCCAACGCCCTGCTCCCCCACCGCATCCGGGTGAACGCGCTCAATCCCGGGTGGATGTCGACCCCGTCCGAAGACGAGATCCAGCGCCGCTACCACAACGCCGATGACGGCTGGCAAGATGCGGCGGGTCGAGCGCTCCCGTTTGGACGGCTCATCGATCCGGAAGACGCGGCACGGGCGATTCTGTTCCTCGCCTCTCCCGGTTCGGGCTTCATGACCGGTGCGGTGGTCGACTACGACCAACGCGTGATCGGGACGTTCGACTGATGGCGAAGGACCGGCTGTGAGCCGCCCGACCATCCACGACGTGGCGAAGCGAGCCGGTGTCTCAAAGTCCCTCGTGTCCCTCGTGATGCAGGAGTCACCGTATGTGAGCGACGAGCGGCGGGCGGCTGTCCTCGCAGCCATCGACGAACTCGGATACCGACCCAACACGATGGCGAGGAGCCTGGTCCAACAGCGGTCACATCTCATCGGCGTGATGCTGTCGAACCTCCACAATCCGTTCTTCGCCGACGTGGTGACCGGAATCGAGGCACGGGCCCTCGAGAGCGGCTATCGGGCGTTCTTCAACAGCGGGATACGCGTTCCGGAACGTGAGGCGATCGCGCTCGAGACGCTGCTCGAACTGCAGGCCGATGGCCTCATCCTTGCGGGAACCCTGCTCGACATGAAGACCGTCAACCAGGCCGGCCGATCGGTCCCGATCGTTCTCATCACGCGCGCGACTCGATCCAAGGACGTCGACAGCGTCTCCGGCGACGACCGCGCCGGGGCCCGCATGGCCGTCGACCATCTGGTATCGCTGGGTCACACGCGCATTGCGCATATCGATGGCGGGCGGGGAGCCGGCGCGAAGCGTCGCCGGCGCGGCTACGAGAAGGCGATGCAAGAC
Organism: Actinomycetes bacterium; assembly: GCA_024640745.1. Classification (GTDB taxonomy): domain Bacteria; phylum Actinomycetota; class Acidimicrobiia; order Spongiisociales; family UBA5794; genus JAHEEL01. The sequence continues at coordinate 9,135 of JAHEEL010000065.1, read as the reverse complement.
CACGATTTGGACCCCGTCGTCGCAACCGGTTCCTACACCGAGGAAGGCGGAGTCGCGGGGGTCCGGGACCTGATCGGCACGGGGTCGAACCCGACCGCGATCTTCGCCGCCAACGACCTGGCGGCGATCGGCTGCCTACAGGCACTCTCCGACGCCGGCCGCTCGGTTCCCGATGACGTCTCTCTGGTCGGCTACGACAACGCCTGGCTCGCCGGCCTGCAACACCTCTCGCTGACGACGATCGACCAGCCGCGCGAGAAGATCGGATCCACGGCCGTGGAGCTGCTGATCGAACGCCTCGAGCACGGCCGGTCCGAGTCCCGCCACATCGTCCTCGAGCCGGCCCTTGTGGTGCGATCAACCACCGCGCCCCCAGCTCGCGGCCTCTAGACCGAACCCCATTCCCCGCAGCCACGGTTCCCGCGCCCAATCTGGCGTCCTGTCTGGCGTCCTGCGCCCACAGAGTGGCCGACCGTCGTCGAATCGGGACTCGCCTACGTCGCGAGCGCGATCGGTTGACCGGTCGCGGCCGATTCCTGGATCGCTCGTCCGACGGCGACGGCCAGCGTGCTGGTCGACCCGCTGGGGATCTCGACCGGTTCTCCGCGAACCGCACCGACAAACGCAATCGCTTGCCCCCTGATGCCTTCGGCGAAGGCGTCGTCGGTCTCGGAACCCGGGATGGTCGCGACGCCTTCTGCGGTGGCGAGGCGGGCGCGACCGGTGGGCAGGAGGTCGACAAAGATCGCGCCGTTCGAACCGAGGATCTCCGTGCGAACGTCGTCGCCGTAGCGCGCGTTGCGGGAAAGGTCGATGGTGGCGACCGCGCCGCCGGCGAGGTCGATCATGGCAACCAGGTTGTCCGCGTCACCCACTTCACCAAGCGATGGATCGACGAGCGGCAGGTTGCGAGCGGTCACGTGCTCGATCGCCAGACCGGTGAACCAGGTGACGAGGTCTGATTCATGCACGCCGCAGTCGATGGCCAGCCCACCGCTGGTAGCCGGGTCGCAGAACGAAGCCGGGGGCGGGTCGGCATCCCACTGGGACAGCCGGAGCATCAGCGGCCGCCCGATCGCACCATCCATCACGGCCTTTCGGGCCAGCATCCATGGCGGCGAGAAGCGCCTCCAGAACCCGATCTGAAGCACCCGATTCTCGGCCGCCGCTCGTGCTGCGAGCGACTCGCTCTCCCCCGGGTCGAGCGACAGCGGCTTCTCGCACAGGACGTGGAGACCGGCATCGAGCGCCGTCGAGACCACCGCAGGGTGGGTCGTGGTCGGGGTGGCGATGAGCCATGCCTCGACGTCGCCGCGTGCGGCCAAGTCGGAGAGCGACGAATAGGCGGTAGCCCCGATGCGCTCACCAACGGCGCGGGCAACTTCCGGAGACGTATCGGCGACGGCCACCACATCGATCCCGAACATCGGGGCAATCGTCTCGGCGTGGATCGCCCCCATTCGCCCAACACCGACCACCGCGAGCCGCAGCCGGCCACTCATCCAACACCCGCCTCGGTTGCCGACCGGTCACGGCAGCGAGAAGGCGTACAGCAACCTGGAAGCCGGTGCGACGTCGCCGCGACACCGGAACATGACGCGCGTCGCCGCACCCCAATCACCAAAGTGGTCGCTCGCTCAGTGGCCGAACGTCTTGTCGAGGGATTGATTTGCACTCGCTTCGTGCTGCGCTCTCTTTGCTTTCTTGGAAGCGCGCTTCTCTTTGAGGCTCTTCGAGGCCGCTCGCTTGCTGGCTCTGCCGGCCTTGTCCTTGTTCGCCATCAGTGCCTCCCGGTCGACCGTCACGGTGCCGACCTTGGCCCATTGTGTCACAGACGAGTGCGGTTCCGCGTACCCGATGCCCACCGCTCGGTTGATTCGCCGATCGGTGGCGCTTCACACAACGGTCGATCTCCGTCAACATGGCGACCACCGGCGTCGGAAGGTCGCGATTTCCGGCGAGCATCGTTCGGGCCGATCGTTCAGCTGCGCAGGCGCGCAGCGATGCTTGCCACCCGGCCGGTTCGTTCGAAGACTGCGCGACTGGTAACCCGATCGATTCGGGATCCCTGAATCTCAACCGTGGCTCCATCCGCATCAGTGATCTGAATTCCGGCATCATCGCCGGAGATGGTCACGATCACCGGCACCTGGCACAACGTCATCCCGAGCGATCCGGCCGGTACCTCGATCCCATTCCACACTCCGTCGAGGCCGTACACCTCCCAGGTTTCCGCCGTGTCGAGCAGCTCCGCCGAGCGGAGCAGCACCGGGTCGAAGGTGATCTCTCCATCGTCAATACGGACACCGGTCTCGAGGAGGCGTGTCAGGAGCTCTTCCTTCACCTGTCCCGTCATCCCCGGCTGTTGCGCGCCTGCGTGCGCCGGCGTGTGCGAGTAGGGGTCGGCAGGGAAGGCTCCGTACTCGGCCGCCGTCTTGTTGAACCCCAGGCCGGAGCGCACGCGCCAGTAGGCGTCGACGAGGGCACCGATCACGGCGGGCGAATCTCCCGCATCCTGCGCCTCGACGATCGATTCCTGAACGGCAACGAGCAACTTGGCAACCATATGCCAATAGATCGAACCGAGCCCTTCGTAGCCGTACATCGATCCCGACCGGCCGGTGTATGCGTGGTGGCGAAAGACGTCTTCGTACAATTGAAGGGTCGAAGCTCGCTGAGCTGTGACGAGGCCGCTCCACTCGTCGCCGGCGGCGAGTCGATCCAACGCAGCAACGAGATCGGTCTGATTCTGGAAAGCGGCGCAGAAGCGATACCGACCGTCCACGTCCTCGGTGATGATCGACCGATCTCCAACGCGGAGGAGTGCCGTGAGCAGCGGGTTCTCTGCTACTTCGGACCGCGGGACGACGTTCTTGTCGAGAAACGACGGCGGGCGCTCCGGCGGGTACAGCGTGAAGCTGCGCTGATCGGGACGGTACAGAGAGCTTGCATACAGCGCATCGATCGTGCCGACCCGCTGTTCGGCAGAAAGGAAGCCGGAACTGAGCACCGCCACCTGTCCTTCGAGCATCTCTCCGAGGTGGTCGACGTGTGCTGTGACTCCGTCGGGGTCGAACTCTATGAGGTTGTACGACTGGTAGAGACCATCGGGCCGGCGGTTGCGGCGAATCGTGTCATCGACGTGATCCACGGCCGTCTCGCAGAGTTCGACGATCTCAGCGATGGAGACTGAGGTCTTCCCCGAGAAGCCTGAGCCATAGACGGCCGCCCGGTACGCGGTATAGAGGAGGCCGAGTTCGTCCACCATGGATCTCCGACGTTCGTCGGTGAGTTCGCCACCCACGATGTCCAGGTTCTCGCGAAGCACGATCGACAGCGCCCGGAGCCAGCCCGCCACCTCGACCGTCAAGCCCACCTCACCAAGGCCGGAGTTCGCGACCGTTTCGAGCAATCGCTCCAAGTACGCACGCAACTGGTAGAGCGTGACCATCGACACGCCGTAGCCGACCAGGGCATTGTTCGCGTCGTTCCATTCGGGACGCTGGGTGTTCATCCAAATGCCGCCGGCCGGAACGTAGTTCGACAGCTTGGCGAGCGCCGGCACCAGCAGCTTCTCGAGCAGCGTGACGAGGTAGACGTCGCCATCGGCACCCCACAACAGCTTCCCGTCTTGACCGACGTCTTCGACACGCTGTGCCACGCGTTCGGCCGCCGCCTCGTCGAAACGGATCGTCGCCTTCGGGTCACGCACGATCTCGTCATATGACACGATGCGATACGGAACGTCGGCATACGCGAACCACGCCCGACTCAGAAGACGTTCGAGTTCTCCGGGGAAATAGCGACGAGTCGCCTCGAGGAGGCGATGCAGGTACACGATCTGATGGTCCCCCCAATAGCCGATGTTGCTCCATGGATCGTCAGGATCCGTGATTTCCCAGTCGACACCGGCTCGCGTGATCCGATACGCGTTGAAGCCGTCGGCAGTGGAAGCGTTGACGAAGACGGAGACGATGCTCGGCAGGTAGGCGGGGAAGCTCAGACAGAGCGCCTCCCAGTTCTGGAAGATGTCCCGCCAGTTGCCTTCGTAGTGCATGACCGGCTCGCCACTCTCGTCGCGCACCCGGATCATGAACTCGTTCCACGGGCGGCTCGGATCACCGTGCCGACGCGAAAATGTGAGTGGTAGGTACTCGAGCACGAGGCGCATCAGCTGAGCGTCCCCGGTCTCCTCGACCTCAGCCAAGAGAACCGCCCGATCCACGATGTCCGGCAAGGTCTGGAGGCGCGAGCGGTGCCGGCTCTCGACAACTCGATTCCGATCGCGAAGGAAGGACGCCAGATCGGCCGTCCGGATGCCGTGGCCGTAGATGCCGCCGCGCATGACGTTGTAGGTGACGTTCGCAAAGTGATGGGCAGTCGCCACGCGGTCCCCGGTGCGCTGCAACGCGTCGCTGCGAGCCATCATGGTGACCAATGACTCGCTCCCGCGACGCGAGGAGGCGACGAGTTCGCCGATCGGGTCGCGCGACGAGTGGAGAGAGCGTCGCAAGGCAGCAACCTGGCCCTGGTCCTGGTTGACGTCGGCGACGATCACCCAGCGCTCCTCTTCTCCCGGCGCCAGGTCGACGCTGCCCGCGAGGAGGTAGGCACCGGCCTGGCCGGTCACGAGCGGAGCCGCCGTGATCTCACTGCCGATCTGGAACTGCTCGATCATGTCGCTGTTCAAGCCGAGCGTTGCGCCATCGAACCCCGCAGACCACGCGACGGATGCGCTGAGCACCTCGGCCGGTTCGGGTCGATCAACGACGTGGGACTCGAGCGAGTAGACGGCCAAGCGTGCTTCCGGATCGATGATCTCGCTCCGCTTGTAGGCGTTGGTGAGGGCGCTCATCCGCTGATACAGCGCAGGATCGAGTCCAAAAGGAAGCAGGTTCAGCAATCCGTCGACCAGATCGAGCGCCACCGGGCGATCACCCGTATTGGAGAGCGTGCTGTGACGCGCGAAGCCGAAGCGGTCGCTGTGTGACCATCGATACCGGAACGTGAGACCGAGGTCACGACGGACTTCTTCGAATACGATCTGGTCCCCGACGACGGACTTGTAGAGATTCCGCTGACCGAGGACCGGGTGTGCACGCCGGAACGGTTCCCACGTCGTTTCGGCACCGGCGCCACGGATCCGAATCGCTGTCACGGGACCCGTGAGTCCCGCGGCACGGTGAAGGCGATCATCGGTTTCGTACGGGAAGAGCGCCGTTGCGGAGACGCCTCTGCCCGCGGTCAGCCCGCCGCGGCTCGAAACGAACATCCAGTGATCGGAATCGCTGACGATGCTCATCAGGAACGGCCCAACCCGATCAGCCTCGGGTATCGCGTAGAACCCTTCACCGTCGATGTCGACGAATCCCTCGGTCGTTGGTCCGTCAGCCGATCGAGCGGGTGCCATGTTCGGAGACTACAGCGATCGTCACCTGCTCTCGGTCGTCGGCGATTACCTCATGACCTCCGTGGTGCACTCGGCCGGAGGAACGACGCCGCCGATCGAGTCAACTGCGTCAGCGGTTGCCGGTCCCCTGGGGCCAGTACCTCGGAGGAACTTCCTCGACCTTGGTCACCGTGCGGTGCGAAGCGAGCATCTCGGAGAGCATCGTGACATCGCTCAGCTTGCAGTCCAACGTCAGCATTCCCGAGTTCTCTCCGGTCCGCTTGAAGTCGAGCTGTTCGGCATCGGGGTCGACCCGTTTGATGAACTTGAGCAGGGCCTCGAGCTTCGACACGTCACCGACCTCGACTTCGAGTCGGGCTCTCGACTTGACCTTCCTGCGGTAGACAGCGGCATCGATCGCCCGTAGGCCGTACAGCGCCGCCAGCGTCACGCCCGTGCCGATGACAGCGAGCAGGTAGGAGCCGGAACCGGCGGCCATCCCGATGGAAGCGACGACCCACAGGCCGGCGGCCGTGGTGAGACCGCTGACGAAGGCGCCGTCGCGGAAGATCGCGCCGGCGCCCAGAAACCCGACACCGGTGACGATCTGGGCAGCGATACGAGACTGGTCCGGCCCTTCGAATCCGATGATCGACACGATCGAGAAGACGGCAGCACCAACGCCGACCAGCGTGAACGTGCGCAAGCCGGCCGCCTTCCGGGCGGATTCTCGCTCGTAGCCGATCAAGCCGCTACAGACAGCGGCGAGGGCCAACCGCGCGAGGATTGCAATGACGGCCATCACGTCTCCGAACCCGAGCTTGCTTCCCGTCCACAGTACCTCGTAGGCGCCTTCGAAGGCGGAGATGACCGAGTCGATCGCCGCAACGCGGCGAGAGAGTCGGCACCGCCGGTGAGGCACGAGACCGCCGTGCTAGCGTGCGCGCGACCCCACCCCCGACATCAGAGCATGACGAACGATTCCGAACCCGCATCCCCACGACCTGTGCGCCTTCGCCCGGCACGACCGGACGATCTCCCCTGGATGGCGGAAACGGCCGCTGATCCGATCGCCGCAAGCGAGTACAACTGGACCGGCGAGCCCCGCGATCCTGCGGACATCGAAGCGGAGCTGCGTGACGACTTCGATCGGGACGGCCTCATCGGTGACAACGGCGGCTCGCTGGTGGTCGAATTCGGTGACGGGACCCGCATCGGAACCGTGGGCTGGCGCACCGAGCGATGGGGGCCGTCGCCGGGCAGCCGCTGTTTCGCGTTCGGGATCGCCCTCCTGCCCGGCTTTCGCGGCAAAGGCTACGGGACCGAGGCGCAGCGGCAGCTCATCGACTACCTGTTCGAGCACACAACGACGCACCGCGTGCAATCGGACACCGCGGTCGACAACCCCGCCGAGCGACGATCGCTGCAGAAGACCGGCATGGTCGAAGAAGGGATCGTGCGTGAGGCCGAATGGCGCAACGGCGCCTATCACGATCACGTCCTCTTCAGCATCCTCCGGCCCGAGTGGGAAGCACGCCTGCGCTCGGAATTCCCCGACGGCGCGTAGAAGATCGGATCCGCGAATCCGAGCATCCCTCCGATGCACCCTCCGGGCGCCGAGCTTCGACCGTCGGACCATCGGACATGCCACAAGGGCTTGGCTACTGCTAGAACGTTGCCGTCGCTCCGGATCCGGGTGCAGGCCGACCACGGATGGAGCGTTGGTGCACGTCTGCCGACAGCGATGTGCGATGGGTCATGCGCGCCAACCCGTCCAAGAATCGCCGCCGGAGGGTGGACGCCGACTGGGTCGAAGCCCAACGAGAGCAGCCCATTCGGTCGTGGTGCCGGCCGTCGAGCTGCCGGTCAGAGCTGCGTCCCCCACGGGCCCATGCCGCGAACCCTGGTCGGCGTCACCCGGATGATGAATCCGGGCGGTGGATTGGGCATCGGCGGAAACTCAGCGCCGGGCCCGATGTATCGCTGGGCGAGCTCCCGCAACAGCTCGGGCGCGCCGCCGTCCGTGATCCGGGCGGTCCCCTCTACCACGAGGTAGTTCTGCATGCCGTGTTGCTCCCCTTCGGCCTCGATCGAGATCGACACGCGAGGATCCCTTCGGATATTGGCCACCTTCTGATCTGGCCGGAGCTTCCCGATCACGATGTCGTCACCGTCGAGCCCCACCCAAACAACGGTCGTATGAGGGCGACCGTCGGCTGCAACGGTCGTGAAGTGGGCCAAACGGCCCGATCTGATCACAGCCTGGACTTCAGGCGCGAGGTGGATCGCCATGGCACCTTTCCCTTCCAGGTCCCTCGGCACGGAGCCACTCCTTCGAAACCCTACCCCTGCTATTCCGATCCGTTGCGATCGACCCGCGGATCGATGCGGCGCGTCAACGCCCCTCGCGGGGGTCAGCCTCCAGGAAGCAGAGGCGAGATACCCCATGATCGCGGCGCGGCGACTACGACCTTGGTGAGGATGCTGGAGGCTTCGCCCCATTGCCGTGGGAGTCGGCCGGCTATCCGCCGGGGAATGTCTCCGCCACGACCACCTCCATCGCCGCCTTCTGGCGCGTGATCGACCTCACCAGCTCGAACTGGACCCGGCACCGATCGAGGTTGTGGCCCGGTCGGTGAATCTTGAAGTACGTGTCTCCGAGGAGATAGTCGGTCAGGAACCGGGCGCCGATCGTGAGGGTGATGATCTTCCCAGAGAACACGAGGTGTGCTCGCTCGGCCGGCGTCAGGAACTCGCCCGCCGACGACAGGTACCCCCGGACCAGCGCCTTGAATCGATCCAGATCCATGCGTACGCGATCGAGTTCTCGTGAGTCCTCGGCCACCGGGCACGTGCTCGTGCGAACCATGTCCCCGAAGTCGTACAGCGTGAGCCCGGGCATCAGCGTGTCGAGATCAATGACGCAGATCCCCTCCCCCGTGGCGTCGTCGATCATCACGTTGTTGATCTTGCAGTCGTTGTGTGTTGCCCGAAGCGGCAGGACGCCGCTCTCGATGAGCGACGGCAGTCGGCTGAACGCCGCCTCATGATCGAGCAGGAACGTGATCTCCGGCTTCGCGTCGACGGCCCGGTTCAATGGGTCCCGCTCGAGCGCATCGAGGAATGCGCCGAAGCGAGCGGGGCCATCGTGAAACTTGGGAATCGTCTCGTGGAGTGGAGGATCGGGGAGGTCCGCAAGCATCCCCTGCAGCGCCCCGAAAGCACGAGCAACCTCGTAGGCCTGACCGTGCGAGGTCAGCACGTCGTACGATGTGGCCGCCTCGATGAACCGGTAGACGCGCCAGTGCTCGCCATTCTGATCGACGTGGTAGACGGCCCCATCGTGTGTTGGTATCAGCGTCAGGGCACGCCGCGATCGGTCGGGGACGTTGCGCGCCTCGAGCGATGCGTTGATATGGCGCGTAACCCGGTCGACGTTCTCCATCAATGCAGGGACGTTCTTGAAGACGGCTTGGTTGACGAGCTGAAGGATGTAGCGAACCGGGTTTCCGTCTTGGTCGAATCGGAGGGCGTAGGTGTCGTTGATGTGGCCACTGCCGTGAGCGCGGCCGTCGATGAAGGTGCCGGGGACGCTGAACTGCGCAGCGAGAGCTCGAAGGTCGACCAGGCTCACGGGAAACCGACCCCCGGCGGGCGGTCGATCCCTGTTGCCAACACGGTACTCCCGTCTCGATGCGGCCGCGAATGACCGAGCGATCCACCGACGAGCCGCTGCACGCTCGTGC
>JAHEEL010000064.1 GCA_024640745.1 Actinomycetes bacterium | reverse complement strand
CGGCTGTGGTACCAGTGAGCAGTGCACAACTACAAGCGGCTTCTGGTGTGGCAACGGTCGTATCGACTATCGCTGGATGTCGTGCGGGTTGCCGAGACGTTCACCGGCGTTGCCCGCTATCCGCTGGCAAGCCAGATCGTGCGGTCGGCGATCTCGATCCCGTCGAACATCGCCGAGGGCTCCGGAAGAGGATCCGAGCGCGAATTCGGCCGCTTCCTGTCGATCGCACTCGGTTCGGCGTATGAACTCGACACCCAGATCCGGCTCGCCAGTGACCTGCATCTGATCAACAGCTTGGTTGCCGCCGGGTACATCAGCGAGCTCGATCAGATCCAACGAATGCTCCGACGCCTCAGGTCCAACAGCATCTCGTAGCGATGGCGTACAGGTTTCGGTCCTCTGTCTCTTGTCTCGTGTCTCGTCCCTAGACGAACGCGTAGACCGCGTAGGCCACGAATCCTGCGAGGAGGATCCCTCCTTCGGTCCGGTCGATGCGTTGGCCCGTCACAGAGAAGACACCGGCGACTGCGGCGGCGCCGACCATGATGGCGAGGGGAAAGACGGTGATCTCGCTCAGCTCCCCTGGGCCGAGCACTGCTGCGAGCCCAATCACGCCGAACGAATTGAACACGTTCGAGCCAAGGATGTTGCCGAGGACGAGTTCGGGCTGATGATGACGGGCAGCAGAGATGCCGGCGGCGAGCTCGGGCAGGCTCGTTCCCACTCCCGTGATGAGCCCGAGGAAGACCGCAGAGAGGCCGAACGCCTCTCCCACTCCGACGACCCCATCGAGCAGGAAGTCAGCAGCGATCACAGTAACGACCAGTGCAGCCACGCCGATCAGGATCTCCTTGCCCACCTCCCTGCGCCATGCGAATCGATCCTTCGGCAGGTCCGCTCCGGTATCTGCCGCTTCACGGATCTGCGCCCTCACGGCCTCGGGATCCTCGTTCGACCAGCGAATCATCAGCAAGATCGCCACGACGAGCAGTCCCAGCAGCACGAATCCCTCCCAAGCACTGAGCCAGCCGTTCGCGAGAAAGGCGGTCAGAATCGCGACCGCCGCGAACATGAGCGCACCTTCGCGCTTGATGATGCGCCGACGCGCAACGATCGGCGCCAGCAGGGCTGCCGATCCGAGCACCAGGGTTAGGTTGGCGGTGTTCGAGCTCACGACGTTGGCGACCGCGAGGTCGAGCTCGCCTTCAAGCGCTGCAATCGCCGACACAACGAACTCCGGGACGGAGGTCCCGAAACCCACGATGACGGCGCCGATCAGGACCACAGAGACACCGAACGCGCGCGAGATCCGCACCGCGGACTTCACGAGGCGGTCCGCGGCGTAGATCAGGGCGACCAGACCAATGATGATTCTGATGATGTCGAAGAGCAACGGACCCTTCCCGAGAGGAGCGGATGGTACCCCGCCGCTGTGAAGGGCAAGCAACGTGGCGCCGCTAGCCTCCGGCGAGGAATGGAAGAGGAAACCGAACCGCTGCACCGCACGTGGATACACAACGATGGTCCGCTCCAGCGGCGATTCGTGCGCCCCGCTGTGGGGTTCATGCAGACCGAGGCATCGGGCGCGGTCATGCTGCTCGCGGCCACGATCGCCGCCCTCATCTGGGCAAACTCGGCCTGGGGTGATTCCTACTTCGAGTTCTGGGAAACGCACATCACGATCGAAATCGGCGCGTTCCACTTCAACGAGTCCTTGAAGCACTTCGTCAACGACGGGCTGATGGCGATCTTCTTCTTCGTGGTCGGCCTCGAGATCAAGCGAGAACTCGTCATTGGCGAACTGAATACGGTGAAGAAGGCGTCGCTTCCTGCGCTCGCGGCGCTGGGCGGGATGGTTGTTCCCGCCCTCATCTTCGTGACATTCGTGTGGACGAGCGGACCGGCCGACGCCCTGGCCGGTTGGGGAATTCCGATGGCGACCGACATCGCATTCTCCGTCGGTGTGATCGCTCTGCTCGGCAGCCGAGTCCCGATCGGCGCCAAGCTCTTCCTCCTCGCGCTTGCGATCGTGGACGACATCGGGGCCATCGTCGTGATCGCGGTCTTCTACACCGAGGATCTGTCGTTCGTTTGGATGGTCGTTGCGGTCGCAACGCTCCTGCTCATCACGGTCGCTCGCCAGGCCGGGATCCGGGCCGGGATCATCTATCTCCCGCTGGCCCTGCTCGCCTGGTTTGCCTTCCTCGAGTCCGGTGTGCACGCCACCATCGCCGGGGTCATCCTCGGTCTCCTGGTCCCGGCTCGGGCCTACTACAGCGACAGGGATTTCCGTAGAAAGGCCGGCTGGATCCTCGACCGCTTCGATCGCGACGAAGCCTCGCCCGAAGCGCACGCCCGGCTGGACGAGGATGCCCTCGCTCTCGCAACGATCTCTCGCGAATCGGTCTCCCCGCTCGAACGATGGGAGCGTGCGCTCCACCCGTGGTCGTCATTCGTGATCGTGCCGATCTTCGCGCTTGCGAACGCCGGCGTCCGGTTCGTCGGCGTCGATGTCGTCGACGCGGTGCTGAGCCCGGTCGCCCTCGGCGTCTCGGTCGGCCTGGCGATCGGCAAGCCGGTCGGGATCTCGCTTGCGACCTGGCTCGCTCTGAGGCTCAAGCTCGGGCAGCTTCCACGCCACACGACATTCACCCACATCCTTGGACTCGGATTCATCGCCGGGATTGGATTCACGGTCTCGCTGTTCATCACGGAACTCGCGTTCCGCTCGAGCGCCGAAGCGGAAGTCTTCACCGATGAGGCGAAGATCGGGATCTTCCTCGGCTCGATTGTCGCCGGCGTTGTCGGGTTCGTATTCCTCAGGCTCCGGCGGGGACGGTCCACGTCGAACTGAGCGCCGATCACTGGGAACACGCCGCGCCACCGACGGGTTGATCGGGACGGCGAACACCTGGAGAACTCCCCATGTCCACTCAACCAGACCCGCTCCGCGTGGCATGGTCGATGGTGCGAGCACAACGTGTCAGGCGACCGCGACCGACGGGGACCGGATCCGTCGACTACCTCGATCTCGCAGACATCCTCAGGGTTCTGCGCATCGACGGCATTGCCGCACTCCCGTCCCTGCAGCCCGACCTGAAGGACTACCGCGACCGGATGCAGTACGTGGATCCAGACGCATTGACGCCGGACGGATCGCTCGCGTTCTGGCTCAACCTCTACAACGCAGGAGCGCTGTCGCTCGCGGCCGACGCCTCGATGCGCGGCGAACCCACCGTACTCAGACTCCCCGGCGGGTTCGACACCACGTGGGCAACGATCGCAGGCGAGTCACTCTCGCTGAACGACATCGAGCACGGCAAGGTCCGGCGCTTCGGAGACCCGAGAATCCATGCGGCGCTGGTCTGCGGATCGGTCTCCTGTCCGACCCTCCGCCACGAGCCGTACGGGGATCCCGTTGCCGCCGAACTCGACGAGCAGATGCGTTCGTTCCTCCGCAGCGGCGGCGCGGCGGCCGACCGCGAGACCCGAACCGTGACGCTCTCCCGGGTATTCCTGTGGTACGGCGGCGACTTCGTGCGACCTTCACGCATGCCCGCGTGGCTCCCGGCGCGGCGCGAGGACCTTGCCAGGTCCGTGTCGCGTTGGCTCCCCGACGACGATGCCGAGTGGGTGCTGGCGACCCGACCTCGCGTCGAGTACGCGCCCTACGACTGGGGGCTTGCCTGCTGGATCGCCTGACGGTGCGATCCATAGACGAGTGCACCGACCGCCATCGCGGCAGCGGCGATATCGAACGGCAGCACGCGCCGCGTGAGCACCGACGCGTCGACGATCCACTCTCCGCCCGGACCGAAGCCGACGCCGTCGAGGTACCACCAGATCGACCCAGGGAGCCAGCCACAACGAAGCTACGAGGCCAAGCACCACCAGCACTGCGAGATGCGCGATGAGGATCGCAAACGGTGGCGGCGACCAGCCGATGAGTAGCAGCGGCAGCGAAGCAGCGAGCCCGATTGCCAAGAACGGAACCGTACCGAGCACGGCGCGCTCGATCGGAGCGTCCCGTCGAAGCGGTGACGGCGTCACTCCGGCGTGCCTCGATGCCCGGCGCGAGCCGACGCGATCCGCTTCTCCGCAAGAGCGGCGTAGTCCGGGTCGGTCTCGTAGCCGACGAAATGGCGGCCGGCCCGTACGGCGGCGACTGCCGTCGAGCCGGATCCGAGGAATGGGTCGAGCACGAGGTCCCCGTGGAACGTATACAACTGGATCAGCCGATGGGGCAGCTCGACCGGGAAGGGAGCCGGGTGGCCCACGCGCCGTGCCGATTCGGGGAGGATATCCCACACCGACTTCGTCGCATCCAAGAACTCCTCCTTCGAGACGGTGTCTTCGCCCCCACGTACTCGTCGAAACGAGCCCTTCGAGGCGACGAGCACGTACTCGTGAACGTCGCGAAGCGTCGGGTTCTTGGCGGACTGCCATGACCCCCAGGCCGTCGAACCTCCGGCAGCCTTCGCCTTCTGCCAGATGATCTCCCCACGCAGCAGGAAGCCGATCTCGGTGAGGAGCGCTCCGACGAGGTGGTTGAGGGGCAGGTATGGCTTCCGTCCGAGGTTCGCCACGTTGACCGCAACCCGACCGCCGGGCTCCACGACGCGAAACGTCTCGGTGAAGACCCCGCGCAGCAAGTCGAGGTACTCGCCGAGGTCGAGGTCGTCGTCGTAGTCCTTACCGACGTTGTACGGAGGCGAGGTCACCATGAGCGCGACACAATCGTCCGGCAGCTGGGTCATCGCCTCCGATGACTGGACGAACACACGGTCGAGGACGTTGGCCGGAGCATCGCGAACTTCGCCCGCGGCACTCTCGGCGGGCGCCTGCATCATGCGCCGGGCGTAGTAGGCGGAGGAGTCGTGACTCTCCCGCCTTCCCGCGCCGAAGCTCGCCGTGCTGGTCGCCATTCGTCTTGCCTCCTGCCGCCCACGGTAGTTGTGCAACCGATTGGCGACGCGGACCTTCAGCTACTCGGCGACCCGCACATAGCTCCCGAGGACCCACAGATCCGCGCAGGTGGCCGGCGGAGGATCGATGACTCGCGCCAGCCCCTCCGGGCCGGGGTCGTGGATGAGATCGACGAAGAACCGGTATGACCAGGCTTCCGTCGAGGGGCGCGATTCGATCCTCGTGAGGTTGGCTCCGCGCAATCCGAGCTCTGCGAGGACGAGCGCGAGGGCACCGGGGGTGTGAGAGGTCGTGAACAGGATGGTCGTCTTGTCGTCATCGGGATCGACCTGCGGTTCGCCGGGTGCAAGGACCACGAACCGGGTGGTGTTGTGAGCCCGATCCATCACATCGCTCAGGATGATGTCGAGGCCGTAGATCTCGGCTGCGCCCGGTGGGGCGAGAGCAGCGATCGAAGGATCGCCCAACTCCGCAACTTCGCGGACGGCGCCCGCGGTGTCGGGTCTGGCAACCGCTTCCACTCCGAGATCGAGCAGGTGGAGTTCGGCCTGGGCAAGGGCTTGTGGATGCGACCGAACCTCCGTCAGGCCCTCGGCCGAAGCGCCGGGGATTCCGAGGATCGCATGCCGCACCTCGACGAGGTGCTCTGCCACGATGGCGAACGGCTGGTGGCCGCCTCCGCCGGGGAGCCGGTCGAGGACGGGGAGGACCGAGCCGGTCGTCGAGTTCTCGACCGGCACAACGAGCCGATCGATTTCGCCCTCCTCGAGCGCCGCGAAAGCGGTGGCGAATCCGAGCAACCCAACCGGCTCGCCGTCATCGAACAGCTCGCCGACTGCGCGATGGCTGTAGGAGCCCGGCTCACCCTGGTATCCAATGCGCATGGCGTGACGATAGGCCTGCCGGTTCTACCAGCGCGCGTGCACGTGCTCGGCAATTGATCGAGCGTACAGATCGTCGATCGCCATCATCGTGGCCGCGTCGATGGGAGCAATCTCCGAGGCGGCAGCGTTGGCCGTTGCCTGCTCGGTGTTCTTCGCTCCGGGGATGACGGTTGAGACGGCTGTCTGCATGAGGATCCAGCGCAGCGCCGTCTGGGCCATCGTTGCGCCTTCGGGTTTCAGGGATTTCAACTCGGCTACCGCCGCCAGACCGACCTCGTAGGGAACGCCGGCGAACGTCTCGCCGACGTCGAAGGCCTCACCGGACCGGTTATAGTTGCGGTGGTCCTCCGGCGCGAAAACGGTATCCGGGCTCATCTTGCCGGTCAGCAAGCCGCTCGCCAGCGGAACGCGAACGATGATGCCGATGTTCGTTTCCTCCGCAAGGTCGAAGAAGCGCTCCGCAGGGCGCTGGCGGAGCATGTTGTAGACGATCTGCACGGTCTCGACACCCGGGTAGTCGATGGCTTTCATGGCCTCTTCAACGCGCTCGACGCTGACTCCGTAGTGCTTGATCTTGCCTTTCGCCCTCAGCCCGTCGAGTTCGTCGAACAGCTCCGGCCGGTAGTAGACGTCCGTGGGCGGACAGTGGAGCTGGAGGAGGTCGAGCGTGTCGGTGTTGAGGTTCACGAGGCTGCGGTCGACGAACCGCTCGATATTGGAGCCCGTGTAGCCGTCTGCGGTATGTGGATCGAGACGGCGCCCGGCCTTGGTCGCAACGATCAGGTCGGCCTCGGGATACTCATCCACCAGCAGGGCCAGGAACCGTTCGCTCCGCCCGTCTCCGTAGACATCGGCGGTATCAAAGAAGTTGACCCCGGCCTCCACAGCCGCGCGGAGGGTCGCCATCGCCGTGTCATCATCGACGGCGCCCCAGTCGCCGCCGATCGCCCAGGCACCGAATCCGATAGCCGAAACCGTGTAACCGGTGCTCCCCAGCGGTCGATACTGCATTCGAACTCCCTTGCTGACTTCGTTGCGACGCGCCGCAGCGGTCCTCACGGTCGGGGTGCGATCCTACCGGTGCCTATCCGCGACCCAGAAGGCGCAGGAGGGCATCAGAGGTAGCGGTCGCCACGCGTGCAGCATCGTCTCGTCTGCCGGCGAGGTCGGCGCCGGCGAGCAGCGCGCCTTCAACCAACGTTGCGTGGACCGCGGGGTCGATCGTTGGGTCGAAATCCCCGCTCTCGATGCCCTCTTCGATGATCGACTCGATCAGCATGCGGAACGATTGGGTGTGGCGATCGAGGTGCGCTTGAGCACTCGGAGACAGCGCGCTGCGGATGTCCGAAACCGCGCTTCCGTGGGCTGCTCCGGCCACAGCGTGGCGCACCAGCAAGTCGAGCTTCGTCTCGGGTGATTCGCTGGCTTCGAGCAGATCAACCAGGTGGGCGAATCCCGTCTGGTTGTAGTCCTCGATGCCGGCGACGACGATCTGCTCGACATCGGAGAAGTGGTTGTAGAGGGTCTGGCGCGCAACGTCGGCCCGATCGGCGACCCGGGTCATCGTCACGGCGCCAAGCCCCTCTTCGACGACCAACGCGAACGTTGCGTCCAGAATCCGACCGCGGGCACCAGTCTGCCGTGCCGATGCCTCGCTCATCTCGACCTCCGGTACGCGGCGACGGCGAGCGGCACGAACACCACCAGCAAGGCGACGATCCAAATGATCGACCACGCTACGGCATCGCCGGCCGGGATGCCGTTTGACAGGTCCCTCGCGGCATCCCCGACGACGGAAATCGGCTGCCACTTGGCAAACGCCTGGAGCCAGCCCGGCATCTGCTCGGACGGGGTGAACACGGTGCTCGCCAGCATGAGCGGGAACAGCCAGAACATGCTCAGCATGCCGACCATCTCCGCGCTTCGGACCTGGGCGGCAATTGCCGCGTTCATCCACGAGAACGCGTACCCCACACCGACGGCCAGCGCAATGGCACCGATCGCACCGCCAACCGAAGCGAAGCGGAATCCGAGCAGGTAGCCGACCGCGGCAACCAGCAAGATGCCGACCACGTTGCGCAGTGCATCCGCAATGGTGCGTCCGGCAATGACGGCGAACTGACTCATCGGGAGCGATCGGAACCGATCGGTCACACCCTCGGAGAGGTCCGCAGCAAGTCCGGTGCCGGTCTGCTGCGCCCCCGTGAGTGAGGTGATGACGAAGATCCCGGGAACCAGGTACTGGATGTAGTCCACACCCGCCCCGGCGGCGATCGCCCCACCGAAGACCCAATAGAAGAGCAGCAGAAAGAACACGCCCATGACGACGGCAAACGAGAGCATCTCGGGTTGCCGCTGTGTGCGAATGAGATCGCGCCAGGTCATCGTGACCGTGTCCTGGACGAGCCAACCGATCTGCTGTGTTGCCGTCGGCTCTTGCCGATCGAGATCGGCGGTGGTCGTCATCGTCTCCCTCCTCGGCTCGTCATCGCCAGAAACACGTCGTCGAGCGTGGGCTTGCGCAGCTGGAAGTCGGCGATGGCGATTCCGTCGGCGTCCAGGCCCCGAAGCACTGCAAGGCTCTGTCGAGCACCGCCGGTGAGCGGAACCTGGAGGCGGGTGCCTTCGGGATCGGCCGAGGACTCGGCGCCGACCCCGGCGATCGACGCTGCGGCCCCGGTGAGATCCTTCCGATCGGCCACGTGAATCTCGAGGACCTCTCGTTCCAGGTCTCGCTTCAGGTCGGCGCTGGTCCCGGATGCCTTCATCACGCCTTCGTCGATGATCACGATCGAGTCGGACAGCCGATCGGCCTCTTCGAGATACTGGGTGGTCAGCACGACGGCGGTGCCCCGGTCCGCCAACTCCCGGATCTCACTCCACAGCTCGGTCCGCGTATGCGGGTCGAGACCCGTCGTCGGTTCGTCGAGGAACAGGACCGGTGGAGCGGCGATGAGGCTCGCAACGACGTCGAGCCGGCGACGCTGGCCGCCCGAGTAGGTCTCCGCCACCCGGTCTGCGAAATCGCCGAGTTCGAATCGCTCGATGAGGTAGTCGACGCGCTTCATGCGTTCGGCTCTTGGGATCTTGTAGAGACGACCGAACAGCTCGAGATTCTCCCGCGCCGTCAGCTTCTCGTCGACGGCCGCCGATTGCCCGGCCAGCCCGATGACGCGTCGCACCGCGTCGGGACGTCGTGCGACATCGATGCCGACGATCGATGCATTCCCCGACTCGATCGGCAGCAGGGTCGTCAGCATCTTGATGGTGGTGGTCTTCCCGGCCCCGTTCGGCCCGAGGAGACCGGTGACTTCACCGGATCGGGCGTCGAACGACAGATCGGAAACGGCCCGGGTCTTGCCAAACGACTTGGAGAGCCCGCGCGCCACTACCGCGACTGCGTCTTCGGCGTTTGGCGATCGCCGTTCGGATGCATCGGTCATGAAGTCCCTCGATTCCCTCTTGAGTAGACATACTATACATACTAATAGACAGCTTGTCTACTCCATGAAGACGCCACAATCAATGGCAATCGTCGGGTGTGCGGCGCCGCCGATGCGTATGATGCCGCCCATGGCAGCCTCTTCCCATGTCGAGACCCAGCGCCGATGACCGTCCAGCACCGGCTTCTCCCCGAAACCCCCTACCGCACGCTCGACGACTATCGCGCTGCGGGCGGCGGCGAAGGCCTCGCGGCGCTCGACCGGTTGGGGCCCGACGCCTCGATCGCAGAGATCCGCGCATCCGGACTGCGAGGACGTGGCGGCGCGGGATTCCCCACCGCCATCAAGCTCGGCGGCGTCGCCGCAGCGGAGGGCGACCGCAAATTCGTCGTCGCCAATGTCTCGGAGGGTGAACCGGGCACCTTCAAGGACCGCTGGATGCTGCAGAACAACCCCTACAACCTCCTCGAGGGGATCACGATTGCGGGGCTGGCGGTCGGCGCCGAGCAGGCGTTCATCGCGATCAAGCACAAGCACCACACTGCCATCGACCGCATCGAACAAGCGGCCGTAGAGATGGTGGACGCCGGCATGATCGGACAGATTCCCATCACGATCGTGCGCGGGCCCGATGTCTATCTCTTCGGTGAGGAGAAGGCGATGCTCGAGGTCATCGAAGGCAACGACCCGAAGCCTCGCCTCTATCCGCCGTACATGCGCGGCCTCTTCGAGACCCAGGGCTCGTCCTTGCACCCCACATCGGTCAACAACGCAGAGACCCTTTCCCACCTCCCGAACATCCTCGCACGCGGGGCAGACTGGTTCCGATCGGTCGGGACCGACCAGTCGCCCGGCACGATGATCTTCGCGCTCGGGGGAGACACGACCGTCAACACAGTGGTCGAGCTCGCCCTCGGCACGCCGATGCGCGAGCTTGTCGAGGTGCACGGCGGCGGGACCGAATCGGGCTTACCGATCAAGATGATCACCAACGGAGTCTCGAACCGCCCGATCCGTCCAGAGCATCTCGATGTCCCCCTCTCGTACGAGGGCCTCCAATCGATAGGAACCGGCCTCGGGTCGGCAGGGTTCACGCTCTACGACGACACCATCTGCTCGGTCCAGGCCATCGGTGCCTACGCCGCATTCAACGCCCGAGGGTCGTGCGGCCAATGCGTCCCGTGCAAGGTCGGAGCCACCGAACTGGCTCGACGCCTCATTGCACTATCCGAAGGTCGGGGCGGAGCCGCGTCGATGGACGAGATCGCAGGATGGGTCGCCAAAGTCACCGACTGGAACCGGTGCGGGCTCGGAGCGGGCCAGCAGGCACTCGTCGGCGGCTACATCGAGGAGTACCCGGATGACATCGGATTCCACCTCGCCGGTGAACCGTGCGAGAGCGAGCGGCGCGTGGACGTGCCGGTAATCGCCGACTGGGATCGTCAGACCGGCAAGTTCGTCTACTACGAGACCCCCGGCTACACCGAAGGCCTCGAGATCCCGCTCGACCTCACTGTCTAACGGATCGCCGCGGACCGGCGATGCGGTTCATCCATGTTTCCCGATCTCGCGACCGATGCGCATAGACTGGCCGATCTGTCGGACATACCCGAGGGGCCAGCCACGCGATGAAGCAACGCC